>NZ_JBHVQX010000016.1:187567-199867 GCF_042886395.1 Streptomyces sp. NPDC058008
CCCCGGGGGGGGCCCCCGCCGGGGGTGCTCCTCGGGGGGGGGGGGGGGGGGGGGCGCGGCGCCGCCGGGGGCGCCCTCCCCCCGGTCCGCGTGGGGGGGCCCCGCCGCGCGGCGCGGCCCCCCCCCCGACGGTTCCCTCGTGCCGTGATCAGTCGTTGTCGGCCTGCTCGTTCGTGATCGTGCCCTTGGCCGCGTCCACGTCGAAGGTGGTCTTGTTCCAGTCCTTGGAGACCACGTCGACCTTCCAGACCAGGACCTGGCTGCTGTTCTCGCCGAGATCGGCCGAGGTGACCCAGCCCGGCTGCTTGGCCATGGCGGCCTTGGCCGCCTGCTGGGGCGTCTGCGTCGCCTTGGAGAGCTCGTCGGCCAGCTTCGTCTTGTCCGCGTCGCTCTGACCGGCCTCCGGCGCGGAGCTGATGACCGCTCCGGACACCGCGTCGATGGTCACCTTGTGCGCGGTGCCGTCCGTCTCCACGACCTGCGCGATCCACTTCGGGCTGGTGGAGGTGCCGCTGGGGCTCGCGCTGCCGGATCCGCTGGGACTCGCGCTGCCCATGCCGCTGGGGCTGGCGCTCCCGCTGGGACTCGCGCTCATGTCTCCGGTGGCGCTGCCGGACGGGCTCGGGCTGCCGGACGCGTCGTCCTTGTCGTCGAGACCCTCCAGGTCCAGATCGGTCAGCTTGCCGCCGGACACCTCACCCACCGCCGTCGTGGCGGCCTTGTCGAAGGTGATCTTGACGGCCGACAGCAGTTCCTTGCGCTCGGTCTGCTCCTCGGTCAGCTGCGCCGTCGCGGAGGGGCTGCCGGAAGCGCTGCCCGACTGGTTCGGAAGGACCTTCGCAGCCTCGGAGGTCGCCGAGGAGGTCTCGTCACCGCTGTCCTGGCCACAGCCGGTCACGAGGGTGGCTGCGAGAACTGCGGCGCACAGGGCGCCGCCGGCGACGCGGAGCCTGCGGATACGCGGGGAGGCGGACGTGTTTCGACGGGGCTCGAATCTCATGCTGGGATGCCTAGCCGTCTCCGTCGGCACTCATGTTGTCCGACCAGCGGGTGTCACCCGTTCGACGGCACCGTACGCCCGTTCGGCGGCGTGTCGTGCGGCCCTGGGGCCGTCCGGACAGGCCGGTGGCGCCGGTTCGACGGAGACCGGCGCCACGCCTGGGAGGACCACCGGTGTCAGGCGGTCAGCTGCACCTCGGCGGGCTCCGGCGCCCCGGCGGACGGGACGCCGCGCAGCTGCGCCGCCGCGACGGCCAGGGCGTCGGGCACGGTCCTCGTCCCGGTGGTGACGCAGAGGGTGTAGGAGACGTCCTCGAGTTGCCGACCGCTCTCGGACGTGCCCAGCCGCGCGTGGGTGCTCCGCAGGGTCTCGTAGCGCTCGACGAGACCGCGGAGCGTTGCGGGATTGGCCATCAGCACGGCAGTTCCTCTCCACAGGGCGGCCCGGAGCCCGCGGGCCCCGCGCCGACGAAATCCGATCGCGCCGGCGGTTCCGCCCGGCGTCACGGCCGGCCGTGCGAGGTGACAGCACGCGTCCGGTCCCTTGCAGTGATGGTCGCCCGGCATCACCCGTTCCGCATCCCCAGTCACGGAAGGTCACGGGCCCCCGTTCCCGGAGCGGAGCGCGCCCTGTTGGGAAACAATGGGGGTGAGACGGGCGAGCGGATACTGCTGTGCCCGGTCGGGAGGTCAATCATGGATTACCCGGAGAGTTACGAACTCATCTTCCAGGCGGGCGGCGCCGAGGACGACGTCGTGGTCGTCCACCTCACGTCACGCTCCGGCGCCGGCGGATACCCGGTCTACGCGGACGAGACCGGAATCGTGCGCGCCGAGATCAGCGAGCGCGGCGAGGTGCGCATGGAGGCGAGCGGTGGCCATCAGGTCCTGGGCGCACCGCTGCTGGTGCGGCCGCTGAGTCCGCGGTCACCGGCGCACGGCACCCGCTGAGGAGCCCTGGAGATCCCCCTCATGAAAATTGAAGTCCGTTCATGCCCACTTCCTGCCCGGATGTGTTTACTTTCCTGACCCGCGACCGTAGTGTGCCCGTGAAACCACAGACACGGGCACGAAACGGATACGTAACCACATGTACGCACCGGAGCGGCAGCAGGAGATCCTCCGCATCGCAGGCGAGAGCGGGCGCGTCGACGTGCTGTCGCTGGCCGAGCAGTTCCAGGTGACCGCGGAGACGGTGCGCCGCGACCTCAAGGCACTCGACAGGGCGGGACTCGTCCGCAGGGTGCACGGCGGCGCGATTCCCGCCGGACGGCTCGGGTTCGAGCCCGACCTCGCCGAACGCGACAGCGTGGCGGCCGACGAGAAGGACCGCATCGCCGCCGCGGCCCTGGGCGAGCTCCCGGCCGAGGGCAACGTCATCATCGACGCCGGTACGACGACCGTGAGACTGGCGGCCGCCGTACCGATCGACTCGCGCCTCACCGTCGTCACGCACGCCCTGCCCGTGGCGGCCCGTCTCTCCGACCATCCGGGGATCGCGTTGCATCTGGTCGGCGGCAGGGTCCGGCACCGGACACGCGCGGCCGTCGACGCGTGGGCGCTGAGCGCCTACGCCGAGATCAACGCCGATGTCGTCTTCCTCGCGACCAACGGCTTCTCCCCCGAGGGCGGCCTGACCACCCCTGACCTGGCCGAGGCCGCCGTGAAGCGTGCCGTGATCGCGGCGGCCCGCAGGGTGGTGCTCCTCGCCGACTCGGGCAAGTCGGGGCAGGAGCACTTCGCACGCTTCGGCGATCTCTCCCACGTCGACCTGCTGATCACCGATACGGGGCTGAGCCCCGAGGACGCCCGGGCCATCGAGAGCCGGGGCACGGAAGTGGTACGCGCATGATCCTGACCGTCACACCCAACCCGAGCCTGGACCGCACGTACGAGCTTCCCGGGCTCACCCGCGGCTCCGTCCTGCGGGCCACCGCGGACCGCGTCGACCCCGGCGGGAAGGGCGTCAACGTCTCGCGCGCAGTCGCCGCCGCCGGGCACCGCACCGTCGCCGTCGCACCGCTGGGCGGACCCGAGGGCGCGCTGCTGGCCAGGCTGCTCGGTGACCACGGGATCGAGGCCGCCGGGGTGCCCATCGCGGGCAGCACCCGGATCAACGTCACGCTCGTGGAACCGGACGGAACCCTCACCAAGGTCAACGCGGCGGGGCCCGAGATCGCTCCCGCCGAGGCCGAGCGCCTGCTGGACACCGTCCGGGCCCGGTCGGCCGGCGCGGACTGGATCGCCTGCTGCGGAAGCCTGCCGCGCGGACTGCCACCGCACTGGTACGCCGAACTGGTCGCACGCAGCCACCGTGCCGGTGTCCGTATCGCCCTCGACACCTCCGGTGCCGCGCTCGTCGCCGCGCTGCGTGAGCGCCCGGACGTCATCAAGCCGAACACCCAGGAGCTCGCCGAGGCCGTGGGCCGCCCGCTCACGACGGTCGGTGACGCGCTCAAGGCCGCGCAGGAACTGTGCGAGCGCGGGGCACGTTCGGTGCTGGCCAGCCTGGGCGCCGCCGGCCAGCTGCTCGTGGAGCCGTCGGGGGCGCACTTCGCCGGTGCGCGGGTGGACGCCGTCCGCAGCGACGTCGGCGCGGGTGACGCCTCGCTCGCGGGGTTCCTGTCCGCGGGCGGCGAGGGTCCCGCGGCCCTGTCCGCGGCGGTGGCGCACGGCGCCGCCGCCGTGCAGCTGCCCGGAAGCGTCATGCCGACACCCGCCGACCTCGATCCGTCCTCGGTCATCACCACCGCGGACATCCCCATGGACCTGGCCCTCCCGGAGCAGGCCGCGTGACCCCCCTGTACCTGTCCCGTCGTACGACGCCCCCGTCCCCCGCGCCGTCCCCCCGGGCGGTCCACGAGCAAGGAGCCCGCGATGAGTGAGCTGATCACCGCGGACCTGGTCGATCTCGACCTGTCCGCCGAGACCAAGAGCGAGGCCGCCCGGTCACTGGCCGGACGGATGGTCGCGGCCGGCCGCGTCACCGACCTGGACGGCTTCCTCGCCGACGTGGCGGCGCGGGAGGCCATGATGCCGACCGGCCTGGACGGCGGCATCGGGATTCCGCACTGCCGGAGCGAACACGTCACCGCGCCGACGCTGGCCTTCGGCCGCAGCACGAGGGGCATCGACTTCGGCGCCGCCGACGGCCCCGCCGATCTCGTCTTCCTGATAGCCGCGCCCGCGGGCGCGGACGACGACCACCTCACGATCCTGTCGGCGCTGGCACGCAGGCTCATGGACCCCGCGTTCACCGACGCGCTGCGCGCGGAGGGCGACCCCGGGTCTGCGGCTGCGCTGATCCGGGGCGACGAGGTCTCCGCGGCGGCCCCGGACCCGGAGGAGGCCGCGGCGGACGCGGAGGCGGCGAAGCCGTTCCGTATCGTCGCCGTCACCTCCTGTCCGACCGGCATCGCCCACACCTACATGGCCGCCGAGTCGCTCCAGGCGGCCGCACGCACCGAGGGTGTCGTGCTCGACGTCGAGACGCAGGGCTCGGCCGGGTTCGAGCGGCTGGACCCGGCGGTCATCGCGGCCGCGGACGCCGTCATCTGGGCGCACGACGTCGACGTGCGCGAGAAGGCGAGGTTCGCCCGCAAGCCGGTCGTGGACACGGGTGTGAAGGCGGGGATCAACCGGCCCGCCGAACTCATCGCCGAGGCCCGGCGCAAGGCCGGGCGCGGGGAGATCACCGAGATCTCGGGCGACGGCGGTGAACCGGCCGGCGGTACGGGCGGATCGGCGGCGGCCTCCGGGCACTTCGGGGTCCGGCTGCGGACGTATCTGATGTCCGGCGTCAGTTACATGGTCCCGTTCGTCGCGGCGGGAGGGCTGCTCATCGCCCTCTCCTTCGCCATCGGCGGCTACGAGATCGCGAGCGCGAAATCGGTCGCCGACCACTTCGTCTGGGGCGAGACGGCCAGTTGGGCCGCCCTGCTCAACCAGATCGGGACCGCCGCCTTCGGCTTCCTGGTCCCCGTGCTCGCGGGCTACATCGCCTACGGGATGGCGGACCGGCCCGCGCTCGTCCCGGGGTTCGTCGGCGGCGCCATCGCGCTCACCGTGGACGCCGGATTCCTCGGCGGCCTGGTCGCGGGGCTGCTGGCCGGTTCGGTGGTGATGGCGATCCAGCGGGTGAAGGTGCATCCCACGCTGCGCGGGATCATGCCGGTGCTGGTGATCCCGCTGCTCGCGTCGATCGCGGTCGGTTTCCTGATGTTCATCGTGGTCGGCAAGCCGATCGCGTCCCTCCAGAACGCGCTCACCGACTGGCTGAACGGTCTGTCGGGCTCGAACGCGGTCATCCTCGGCATCGTCCTCGGCCTGATGATGTGCTTCGACATGGGCGGCCCGCTGAACAAGGTGGCGTACGCCTTCGCGGTCGGCGGTCTGGCCGATCCGACGCCCGGCAGCCTCAAGGTCATGGCTGCGGTGATGGCCGCCGGAATGGTGCCCCCGCTGGCGATGGCCCTCGCCACCGCGGTGCGCCGCGGTCTGTTCACCCGGACCGAGCGGGAGAACGGCAGGGCGGCGTGGGTGCTGGGTGCCTCCTTCATCACCGAGGGTGCGATCCCGTTCGCCGCGGCGGATCCGCTGCGGGTGATCCCGTCCGTGATGGCCGGCGGTGCGGTCACCGGCGCGCTGTCCATGGCGTTCGGCTGTACCCTGCGCGCCCCGCACGGTGGTGTGTTCGTGGTCCCGCTCATCGGTGAGCCGTTGCTCTACCTGCTGGCCGTCGCCGTCGGCACCGCGGTGTCCACCGCTCTGGTCGTCGTCCTCAAGGGCATGCGACGGAGCCCGGACGCCTCCGTCCGTACCGACGACGGGGCCGAGGTCGCCGTCGCCGCCTGACCTCTCTCCCGCCCCCGCACCTCGTGTCCCCGTCACTCAGGAGTGAACCCGTGTACCAGCGCACCGTCACCGTCGCCTCCCGCAGCGGCCTGCACGCCCGGCCCGCCTCGCTCTTCGTCCAGGCGGCCATGCGTCAGCCGGTCCCCGTCACCGTCGCACGCGACGGGGGCGACCCGGTCGACGCCCGGAGCATGCTCTCGGTGCTCACCCTGGCCGCCCGGCACGGCGACCTGCTGGTGCTGTCGGCCGTGGGCGACAGCGCCGCCGAGGCCGTCGAGGAGCTGGCGGGCCTGCTGTCCCAGGACCTCGACGCGCAGGACCGAGGGTGACGGCCACCTGGGACCCGGCGGGTGAGGGCGTCATGCGGCTGCCGTCGGGGCGGCTGGTCCGTGGCCGGGGTCTGAGGCGCCCGGTTCCTCCGGGTCCCGAGCCCACGTTCGCGGTCCATCTGCTGGGCGGACCGCCTCCCCCGGTGGCGTGGGAGTCCCGGTGGGTGCGCTGGCCCGACTTCCTTCTGCCCGCGGACCGGGCCGAGGCCCGGTCCGTGCTGGAAGAAGCGTGGGGCCGGGCTTCCGTCGAACGCGTCGAGGTGGCGTGCGGGGGCGGCCGGGGGCGCACCGGTACGGCCCTCGCCTGCCTGGCCGTACTGGACGGGGTCCCGGCGGAGGAGGCGGTCGCCCACGTCCGCCGGAACTACCACGCCAAGGCCGTGGAGACGCCGTGGCAGCGGCGCTACGTGGCGCGCTTCGCGGCACGCTGAACCGCCGCCGCACCGTCCGGAGGTCTCACGCCATGCTGTGCGGAGCCGGAACCGTGGCTCCGCCGCCGGCGCGTACCGCCTCGACGACGCTCTGATGGAGGCTTCTGCTCTCTTCCTCCGAGGGGCACGGCACCGGACTGCCGGCCAGTGTGAACCAGTCCGAGGCCCCGCTGTACTGCACGGCCACCTCGGCCTGCTTCTCGGTCCATGTCGTGTGCACGGTCAGATCACCGCTCACGACCCCTACCTCTTCGGTGCGCACTCCGCCGGTTCCCGCGAAGACACCGAGGGTGGTCCACGATGCCCAGTTCATGACGCGTCGCCTTTCGGGACAATGGCAAGCCTGTCAAGCGGACTTGATTCGAGTATGGCACCGCGGCCCGTCACTCGCACGGGTGTGCCCGTGAGTATCCGTTCGGTGACGGCGGTCCGGGCACGCGTCAGGGGTGCATGGACGCGCCCTTGAGGATCTTGTCCACCGCGTTCCGGGGCCCGTGCACCGCCAGGCCCACCAGGTCCAGCCCGTCCCTGCCCACCGCCCGGACGGCGGCCCGGTTGGCCTCGTCATGGCCGGTCGCGAAGAGGTCGGAGGTGAACACGGCCAGGGTCGTCCCCCTGCCGACCGCCTTGGCGTGCGCGGCCGTCAGGAGTTCCTTGGACCCGGCGAACACGAGGACGGGCTGCCGGAACATGGGCAGGTACGGGGTGTCGTCGGCGTCGGCGTACGGTTCGCCGATCAGCTCGGGCGTCCGCGTGCCGAGACCGCTCACCAGGAAGGCGGTGACGTTGAGGCGCTGCCAGGTCTCGAGGTCGTCCCGGAGCAGCACGGCGATCTTGGTGTCGAAGCGTACGGGTGCGTTTTCGTCGGTCATGCCAGGAGTCTGCCGAGCCGGGCGGACGGCCGTCTTGTACGAAGTTTGCACACCGCTGGAGCGCCCCGGACGCTCTTGTACGCTTCGGTCATGGGTGCACGACCGGACATCACCGCGTGGCGTCCGCGCGTCGAGGGGATCGACGAGGTCTTCCACGCGCACTTCGCCGACCACGCGTACCCCATGCACACCCACGACGCGTGGACCCTGCTCATCGTCGACGAGGGAGCGGTCCGCTACGACCTGGACCGCCAGGAGCACGGTGCGCCCAGTTCGGTCGTCACGCTGCTGCCCCCGCACGTCCCGCACAACGGCGACGCGGCGACCCCCGGGGGCTTCCGCAAGCGCGTCCTCTACCTGAACACCTCGCAGATCGACGCGGCTCTCGTCGGGCGCGCGGTCGACCGGCCGGTACTGCGTGATCCGTGGCTGCGCCACCGGGTCGACCAGCTCCACCGGACACTGGCGCACCCCGGGGACGAACTGGAGGCGCAGAGCCGGCTCGCGCTCGTCCGCGAACGTCTCGCCGGTCACCTGCGCGACGATCCGGCCGCCCCGCAGGTGTCCGACCGCAGGGTCGCGTACGCGCTCCGCGACCTGCTCGACGAGCACTTCGTGGAAGGGCTGGCGCTCCGGGACGCGGCGGAGCGGCTGCACACCCATCACACGCACCTGGTGCGGGCCTTCAGCCGCGAGTTCGGCATGGCCCCGCACCAGTACCTGACAGGGCGGCGCGTGGACCTGGCACGGCGCCTGCTGCTGGGCGGGATGCGCGCGCCCGAGGTCGCCGCCGCGGCCGGGTTCTACGACCAGTCCCACTTCTCCCGCCACTTCAAGCGCGTGGTCGGGACGAGTCCGGGACATTACGCGCGCACCGGTTCCGCGGCCTCCTGACCGGCGTGCCTCAGCGCCGCTCCAGCGCGCCGCGCACGAAGGCGGCCTGTCCCGCGTGCTGCAGGTCGTCGGCGATGACGCTGACCAGCCGCACGCCCAGGGTCACCGGCGGTGACCAGGCGTCGTCCACGACGCGGTCCAGGGACCTGCCGTCGAGTCCCCGGACGAAGGCGAGGGTCTGCTCGTGCACGGCGTCGAAGTAGCCGAGGAGGAGGTCGGCCGACGCCACCTTCACGGCCCCGACCTGCGCGCTGCTGTGGCCGTAGCCGGTCGAGCCCTTCTCCAGCGGCAGCTGGAAGCGGGACGCCCAGTCCTTCGCGAACCAGACCTGTTCCGTCCCCGCCGCGTCGGCGATGTGGTCGTCCTGGACGCGCGTGAGGTGCCACACGAGCCAGGCGACGGAGTTGGCGTCGTCGTCGAGCCTCGCGTTGAGGTCCCCGGGCGGGAGACCCTCGACCGCGGCGTGCACCGCTTCATGGACACGTTCGAACGCATCGGCGAGAATGCCTGCACTGTTCATACGACCACCATGGCCGGTGTCCGGACGGGGCCACGACTGCGACACGCGGCTCACGGGCGCACGGCGCGCAGCCACTCCGTCAGCAGGGCGTTGACCTCCGCGGGGCGTTCCTGCTGGATCCAGTGTCCGCACCCGTCCAGGAGGTGCGAGGAGACCAGGCCCGGGAGCGTCGTGGGGAAGGCGGCGATGGCATCGGCCATCCAGGTCGTGGAGGAGTCGAGCGCGCCGCCGATGAAGAGGGCCGGGAAGGTGGGGCGGGCGCCCTCCCAGACGGCCAGGTCCTCCCAGTCGCGGTCGACGTTCCGGTAGCGGTTGAGGCCACCGGTCAGACCGGTCCTGGCGAACTCCGCACCGCAGACGTCCAGCTCCTCCTCCGTGAGCCAGGACGGCAGGGCACCTCCGGTGAAACGGTCACGCATCGTCGCCCCGGCGGGCACGAAGAAGGGGGTGGGCGTTCCCGGAGGCGGCATCGTGTCCCCGGAGAGCGAGGTGTAGAACCCCGCCAGCCACCCGCGTACGTCGGGGTCGATCTCGGCCTCGGCGCGGCCGGGCCGCTGGAAGTAGCTGACGTAGAACTCCTCGTCACCGCCGATGCGGGCGAAGCCCTCGGTGGGGCGCACCGGGTTCCAGGGCGCGTAGGGGACGCTGAGCATGGCCGCGGCGGTGAACACGTCGGGCCGCATCAGCGCACCGGCCGTGGCGATGGACGAGCCCCAGTCGTGGCCGATCACCGTCGCGGTCTCCTCGCCGAGGGCGTGTACGACGCCGACGTTGTCGGCCACGTGGGCCGTCATCCGGTAGGCGTCCACGGACTCGGGGGCCGAGGAGCGCCCGTAGCCGCGTACGTCGACGGCGACCGCGCGGTAGCCCGCCGCGGCGAGGGCGGGGAGCTGGTGACGCCAGGAGTACGAGGTCTCGGGGAAGCCGTGGATCATGAGGACCAGCGGGCCTCTCCCCTGTTCCAGGAGATGGATCCGGCCGCCGGGGACGTCCACCAGCCGGTGGAACGCCCCCGGGACGGTGGTGGAGGGCTCGGCGGCGGGGGCGTGCTGCGGCATGGGAATCTCCTCGGTTCTCGGTGCCGGTTCGGCGTGACCATGATTCGGCGCCGCGGTGCCTCCGGCCAAGGGAACTTGCCGTTACGGCAAATCCCGTGACCGGGCTCGACGGACGGGCGCGGAAGGTACACGCCTGCCGAAACCCCGTCCACGCGGTTCCCACACTCCCTCGGAGCCCTTGCGGGAGCGCCCACGGGGGGGTGAGGCAGGCGTGGCCCAGCGGCCACTTCACGTCGGGCCTCCGCCCCGCGCCCGGGTCGAGGAAGACCGGGGCGAGCCTGATCCGGCGGCCTCCGCCGGCCTGTCCGAACCACGGTGCGGTGCTTCCCTGCCAGACCCGGAACGGCTTGGCGACCTCGTAGACGCGGTGGTCACAAGGGGCGTCGGCGTCGGCGGTGTTGAGGCTCTGCGGGGGCAGCGGCCGCTCCGTGCAGGTGTCGCCGGCGGGTGCGAGGTAGGTGCCGTACTCCGAACCGAAGCGGTCCAGGCGCTGACCCGTGTGCAGCTCGGCCGGCTCCCGGCCGGTCCCGCCGTCGGCCTCGGCGAACCCGTCGTGGGGCGGGTACTTCCGTAGCCCTTGGGCAACGGGCCGACGGGGGCCTGTTTCGAGGAGGGCAGCCACTCGGGGCCGAGCCGCGCGTCCCCGAGGAGCTCGCCCGTACAGGGGTCGTGCGGGACGGCGGCCGGCGTACGGGCCTGGTGCGCTACGGCGTTCGCGCCCGGAGCCGTCACCAGGCCCGCGGCGAGCGCGGTGTGGGGGACGGTTCGGGGATCCCCTCGGGGTGCCTGCGGTCGCTCGTGAGCTCACGCAGGGTGAGCGAGGGGATCCTGGCCGCGTTCACGCCGTGCCGCGCACCGTGCGGGGGTCAGCCGGGCGGGTCGGTGTAGCTGACCGTGACCTTCTCGAACCCGAGTGACCCGAGCAGGCCCTGGAGCATGGAAGTGGTGTTCTTCTCGGCCCGCTCGGTGAGTCCGCTCTCCTCGGCCGCCTCTCCGATGTGCTTGGCCGCGAGCTTGTTGACCGCCTGTTCACTGCCGGGGTTGTCGGAGAAGAAGTCACCGATCCGGTCGAGGAGTCCGCGCTGCTTGGAGACGGCGTAGGAGCGGTCCGGATCCAGGGCGGGCTTGCCCAGCACGGCGTGGGGCAGGACGAGTTCGGCCGTGGTGCGGTCCTCGTTCACGGTCACCCCGTCGGACGCGACCTTGCCGAGGTCGACGGAGGCACCGACGGTGCCCGCGCCGACGTACAGCGTCCGGGTGCCCCGGATGGCGTCGGGCAGGAACTTGGCGTCCTTCTCCAGGTCGACGACGACCTGGAAGTTGCCCGAGGCCGCCTCGTACGCGCTCATGTCCTGGATGGACTTGAGCACGGCGGGGCCGGAACGGTCGGTGGTCTCGTCCGCGAAGAGGCCGCCGAGCCCGGGGAGCAGGCTGAGCCGGGAGCCCAGCAGCAACAGGACGAGCCCCGCGGCGCACACGCCGGCGAACGGCAGGCATCCTCGCATGCGGGCACGACGGCGCGACGTGGTGCCGCGCCCGGGGTCCCCGGTTCTGTCTGTCCTTACGTCAGTGGACGTCATTCCTTGCGTGTGACCCGGTCCGGCGATTTCAGTCCGTGCTCGCGCCGAATACGCCAGATCCTGTACGGGCGTGGGGACTTGGCCGTCTCAGGCGCCGGTCGCGCCGTCCAGCCGCTCCCTCAGCAGGTCGGCGTGCCCGACGTGGCGGGCGTACTCCGCGATCATGTGGACGTGCACCATGCGCAGCGAGCAGACGGAGCCGCGCCAGGTGAACGTGGTGTCGAGCGACATGCCCGCCGCCGCCTCGTCCGCGAGTCGGATCTCCTCGACGAGACGGGCGTGGTCCTCGGGTGCGCGGTCCGGCGAGAGGTCCTCGAAGTCCGCGTCCTTGCCCTTCTCCGCCCCGTACATCGGGGGCAGCGACAGGCCCTGGAGACCTTCGCGGAACCAGATGCGTTCCACCTTGGCCATGTGGCGGATCAGGCCGAGCAGGGTGAGGTTGGACGGCCCGGTGGTCCGTTCGGCGAGCTGTTCACCCGTGAGCCCCGCGCACTTCCGCAGAAGGGTGCCACGGTAGAAGGCGAGGTATCCGGTGAGTGTCTCGCGCTCACCGGCGGTGAGCGGTCCGAAGGAGCGGGTGGCTTCGGGAGCTGTCCATGTCATCGCATGATCATGCCCCGCGCGCCCCGCTCCGCGCGAGGCGGGCCGGGACACGTGGGGCACGGTCCGGTTGCGGGGGGTTGGGGGGGCGGGGGGGCGCCCGGGGGGGGGGCGAACCCCCGGTCCGGGGGGGGCCCACCCAGGGGGGGGGGGGTGGCCCCCC
>NZ_JBHVQX010000017.1:0-192522 GCF_042886395.1 Streptomyces sp. NPDC058008
GCCCGGTGTCCCTCCCGGCCGGGGGGGGGCGGGCGGCGGCCCCCCCCCGGCCCCCGGCCGGCTTGTGGCCGTCGCCCCGGCCCCGCCGGCGGCGCGCGGCGACCGCCTCGGGGTCGATGTCGGGGCGGGACCACCGCTCCGCGAGCGCGAGACTGGTGGCGCGGCCGTCCGCCACGTGCTCGTGCGCCAGGCGGGCCGCGCGGTCGGCGTCCCGCGCGGCGATGGCCTCGTACATGCGCGCGTGTTCCGCGCACTGCCGGGCCGGGTCCCGCTGGGCCGTCAGCCGGAACAGCCAGTGCATGCGCGCCTCCAGGGGCCGCATCACACCGCTGAGCAGCGCGTTGGCCGCGAGGTCGACGATGTCGCTGTGGAAGGCCGCGTTGGCCGCCGCGATGGCGGCGCGGTCGTGCGCGAGGGTCGCGGCGCGGGCGGCCTCCAGACCGGCCGCCAGACGGGCCAGCCCGTCCGCGTCCGCCCGCTCCGCCGCCAGGCGCGCCGCGAGGGACTCCAGCGACTCCCGTACGTCGAAGAGGTCGCGCACGTCGCCGGGCGTGAACGGCGCGACCAGTGCGCCCCGGTGCGGCACCAGCAGCACGAGCCCGTCGGCCGCCAGGAGCCGCAGCGCCTCCCGCAGCGGGATGCGCGAGACCTCCAGCTCCCTGGCCAGGTCGCGCTCCACGAGCCTTTCCCCGGGCTGGAGTTCGACCTCGATGATGCGCCGCCGCAAGGTCTCGTACGCGAGGTCGCGCAGCGAGGGGCGTCCCGCGTCGGACGGTCGGGCTGCTGTCACCAAGGCTTTCCTCCGGTGTCGGGGCGGTCCCACCGTATGCGGATCGCGCGGCCGGTCCGCCACTGCTAACCGCTCGCTAACACGGCGGCAACATACGACCCGGAAACTGGGGCGCCATAGCGGTATACCACTAACCGGCTCGCGGGCCCCGTTTCCTGGAGGCATCCCAGTGGCACCATCCCGACCCCTCCCCACTCCCGTCGCCGTCGCCGCGTCCGTGGTGTCGGGGCTGCTCCTGCTGACGGCCTGCGGCGGGTCGTCCGCGGCCGACGGCGGGAAGGACGACGGCACGCTCAAGGTCGGCGTCCTGTTCCCCGGTTCGCTCTCCGACGACGGCTTCATGGGCTCCGCGTACCTCGGTTACCAGCGGGCGGCGGAGGAGCACGCCGGCGCGGTGGAGTTCAGCAAGGTCGAACAGGTGGCGACCGCGGACTACGAGAAGGCCCTGGTCCGCTTCGCCACCACCTCCGACCTGGTGATCTCCATCGGCGGCCAGACCGACGCCGATGTCCGCAACGTCGCGGCGCGCTTCCCTCAGGTGAAGTTCGCCGAGATCGGCGGCCCGGCCGACGGCAAGCCCCTCGCGAACCTCTCGCTGTACGACCCGCAGCAGGCCGAGGCGGCGTTCCTCTCCGGGGCAGCGTCCGCGCTCCTCTCGAAGAGCGGGAAGGTCGGCTTCATCGGCGGCGCGGAACTCCCGGCGATCGTGAACGCCGCCGAGGAGTACGGCCGGGGCGCCGCGGCGGCCGACCCGGCCGTGAAGGTCCTCGCGCCGCAGTACGTCGGCGACTTCAACGACGTCGCCAAGGCCAAGCAGTCCGCGCTCGCCGACTTCGGCGCCGGTGCGGACGTCCTGGGCCAGGTACTCAACCTCGGCCACAAGGGGGTCGCGCAGGCGGCAGGGCAGCGCGACGGAGCGCTCATCGGCGGCCCGATCGCCCACGGGTGCGGGAGCGACCCGGCGTACGCCGGATACGTGGAGACGGACATCGGCGCGGAGATCGAGTACGCGGTGGACCACCTGGTCGCCGGCGACTGGAAGGCCGAAGCCGTCCACTTCGGCCTGACCTTCGAGGATCCGCAGAACGACATCGTGCTCTGCGACACCGCCGACCCGTCGGTGGGCGGGAAGCTCGACGAGCTGAAGCGGAAGATCGCGTCCGGCGGGATCACCACCCGATGACCACGTCCGCTCCCGCGCTGGAGATCACCGGACTCACCAAGTCCTTCGGCACGATGCGGGCCCTGGACGGCGTGGACCTCCTCGTCCGATCCGGCACCGTCCACTGCGTGCTCGGGGAGAACGGCGCGGGCAAGTCGACCCTGTGCCACGTCGTGGGCGGCTCGCTGGTCCCGGACGGGGGCAGCCTGCGCCTCTACGGGGCGCCCTACGCGCCCCGCCGGCCCGCCGACGCGCTCGCCGCCGGGATCGCCATGGTCCACCAGCACTTCAGCCTCGTACCCACCCTGACCGTGGGCGAGAACATGCGCCTGCTGCGCCTGCGGGACCTGCCGGGGCGGGTGGCACGGGTGCGCGAGGAGTACGGGCTCGCACTCGACCTCGACGCCCGGGTGGCGGACCTGCCCGTGGGCGTGCGCCAGCGCGTCGAGATCGTCAAGGCGCTGCTGCGGGAGCCCCGGCTGCTCGTCCTGGACGAACCGACGGGCGTCCTCGGCCCGGCCGAGACGGACGCCCTGCTGGAGACCTGCCGCCGGATCGCCGGATCGGGCCGGGCCGTGGTCCTGGTGACGCACAAGCTCGGCGAGGTGGCGCGGGCCGGTGACGAGGCGACCGTGCTGCGCGCGGGACGGGTCTCCGGGGGCGGGCCGCTGTCCGGACTCCCGCCGGAGCGGCTGGTGCCACTGATGATCGGCCGGCCGGCGGGCTCGCTGGACGCGGGGCTCGCCGGGACGATCGGGCTGGCCTCCGAGGGTGAGCCCCCGGAGCCCGGGACACCCGGCGCACCGCCCGGGACCCCCGGCCGCGCCGAGGCGCGGACCGCGCACGGGCCCGCCGGTCCCACGGGATCGGGCCGTGCGGCCCGGGACCGCACGGCGGCGGCGCTGCGCCTGCGTGACGTCGGTGTGCGGCGCGCCGACGGGACCTCCGCGCTGGACGGGGTCAGCCTGGACGTCGGGTTCGGGGAGATCGTGGGGATCGCCGGGGTCGAGGGCAACGGCCAGAGCGAACTCATGGCGCTGCTCGGCGGCTCGGCCGCGCCCGGCACCGGGCGCGTGGAGCTCGACGGGCGGGACCTCACGGGGGCGGGGCCGCGCGAGCGGAGCCGGGCGGGACTGGGTGTGGTGCCCGAGGACCGGCTCCACGAGGGGTGCGTGCCGCAACTGCGGGTCTCCGACAACCTGTTCCTCGGCCGGCTCGACCGGTTCCGCCGCTACGGGGTGTTCCTCGACCGGCGGGCCATGGGCCGTGCGGCGGACGAGGTGCTCACCGGGCACGGCATCCGGGCGGACGGGCCGGGGGCCCTGATGTCGTCCCTGTCCGGAGGGAACCAGCAGAAGGTCGTACTGGCCCGCGAGCTGGCGCTCGACCCGCTGGTCTGCCTGGCCGCGGCCCAGCCCACCCGCGGCCTGGACATCGGAGCGGTGGGCGCCGTGCACGCCCGGATCCGTGCCGCCGCCGCCGCGGGGACGGGTGTGCTGGTGGTCTCCAGCGAACTGTCCGAACTCCTCGCCCTGTGCGACCGGATCGTCGTGGCCTACCGGGGGAAGCTGCTGGGCCCCGTCGATCCGGCGGAGCCGGACGCCCGGGACCGGATCGGGGCCCTGATGCTCGGGGCGGACGCCTCGGGATCCGACGGGCGGAACACGGCCCGCACGGCCGGAGCCGCGCGCTGAACCACCGCTCCACAGCGCCCGCCCGGGCCGGAACCGCCGCCCCCGTGGACGGAGTCGCGCCCCCGCCCGGCCCGTACGTCCGGCCCACCCCTACGCAGCCCCCGTGCCCCGGCCGCCGCCGCCCCGGGCCGGGACGCGCGACCCACGACACATCCCGAGGAGCCACCATGCCGCCCCCACCGCCTGCCCTGCCCGCCCCCGTCCCCGTCCTCCGCGCGGCGGGCGCCCGCATCGCCCCGGCCCTCGGGCACCCCGTCGCCGTCGGCGTCCTGGCGGTCGTCCTCGCGGGCGCGGTCGGCCTGGGCCTCGTGAAGGGCGCCGGTACGGAACCGGGGACCGCCTGGGACGCACTCGTCGAGGGCATGTTCGGGTCGCCGTACGCCGTCGGGAGCTCACTGAACTCGGCGGCGGTGCTGGCCCTCATCGCCACCGGATTCACCGTCGCGCACCGCGCGGGACTCGTGAACGTGGGCGGCGAGGGACAGCTGTGCGCCGGCGGGCTGGCCGGGGCGGCCGTGGGGACGGCGCTGCCCGCCGGTGTCCCGGCGGCGCTCGGTGTGCCGCTGGTCCTCGTCGCGGGGTGCGCGGCGGGCGGAGCCTGGGCCGGGATCGCCGGGCTGCTCCGGGCGAAGAGGGGCACCAGCGAGGTCATCACCACGCTGCTGCTGAACTTCACCGGCGTGGGGCTGGTCTCGGTGGCCGTCCACGAGGAGGCGCTGCTGCGCCAGCCCGTGACCTCGTCCGAGACGCTGCCGCAGTCCGCGCCGCTCCCCGAAGGGGCCCGGCTGCCGCTGATCGGCGGCATCGAGTCCCCCGCGACCGCGATCGTCCTCATCGCGGCCGTCGCGGCCGTGGTCACCGGGGTGGTGCTGCGCCGCACCGCCGTCGGTCTGCGGCTGCGCTCCGTCGGCCACTCCCCCGCCGCCTCGGCCCGGCTCGGACTTCCCGTGACACGCCTGGAGACGGGCAGCCTGGCCTTCGCCGGCGCCGCCGCGGGCCTCGCGGGCGCCTCGCTCGTCGCCATCGCCCCCTACGTGCTGGCCGAGCACTTCTCCTCGGGTTACGGCTTCTCCGGGCTCGTGGTCGGTCTGCTGGCACGCGGCTCGCTGACCGCCGTGGCCGCGGTGTCGCTCCTCTTCGGCTTCCTCACCAACGGCGGCATCAGCCTCCAGCTCGCGGCCGGGGTCCCCGCCTCCTCCGTACAGATCGTGCAGAGCCTGCTCGTCCTGTTCGTCGCCGCGGCCATGTTCGGAACCACACGCAACGGGAGGGCCTCATGAGCGCGGTCGTGGAGGAACTCGTCTCCGGCGGGGTGCGGCTGGCCGTGCCGCTCCTGCTCGCCTCCTCGGGGGAACTGCTCAGCGAACGCGCCGGCGTACTCAACCTGTCCGTCGAGGGCATGATGCTGACCGGCGCCTTCGCGGGCGCGGCGGGCGCGCTGGCCTCGGGGAGCGCCGGCGTCGGGGTGCTGGCGGCGCTGGCCGCCGGCCTGCTCTTCGCGGCCCTCCAGGCCCTGCTCAGTGTCGTCCTGCGCGCGGACCAGATCGTCACCGGCATCACCGCCAACGCCCTCGCCCTGGGCGCGACGACGTACGGCTCCCGCGTCCTGTCCGGCAACGGGGCGGCGGACTCCGTGCCCGGATTCGACCCGGTCGCCGTGCCCGTCCTGCACAGCGTCCCCGTGCTGGGACCGGCCCTCTTCGAGCAGACCGCCCTCGGCTACGCCGCCTTCGCCGTCGCCGCCGTCCTGGCCCTCGTCTTCAGCCGGCGCACGGGGTGGGGCCTGGCGGTCGACGCGATCGGGGAGGACGCGACCACCGCCGACCGCTGCGGGCTCCCGGTGCGCGCCGTCCGCTTCGCGGCCGTGCTGCTCACCGGGGCCGTCTCCGGCCTGGCGGGCGCGCAGCTGGCCCTGTCGGAGGTGCACGCCTTCAGCGACAACATCACGGGCGGCATCGGCTACCTCGCGGTCGTCGCCGTGATCGCGGGGCGCTGGCGGGCCTGGCCCACGATCGCGGCCTGCCTGTTCTTCGGGGTGGCGCAGGCACTCCAGTTCGCGGCACCCGCGCTCGGCCTGCACCTGTCCGCGCCGCTGCTGACGACCCTGCCGTACGTCATCGCGCTGCTGGCGGTGAGCGGACTGGTCGGCCGCAGCCGGGCGCCCTCGGGGCTGACCGTCCCCTTCCTGCGCGGCACCTGACCGGCGCCGGACACCTCCGACCAAGGACACACGACATGACGCTGATCCTGACCCGCTCCGACATCGCCGCACTGCTCGTGGACGCACGGGAGGACGTCGAGAGGGCGGTGGAGCGCTGCCACCTGGATCTGGCACTGGGCAGGGCCGTTCTCCCGGCGCCCCCGGCGATGCCGCTGCCGGGGTCCGACGGGGCCTTCCTCGCGATGGCCGCGGCGTCCGCCCCGGCCGGGCTCGCCACCGTGAAGCTGCTGGCCGACCTTCCCGCCAACCGTGAACGGGGCCTGCCCGTCCAGCGGTCGGCCGTCCTCGCCGTGTCCGCGGACACCGGCGCGTGCGAGGCGCTGCTCGACGGGGCCGAGGTGACCCGGGCGAGGACCGCAGCCGCCACCGCCGTCGCCACCCGCGCCCTCGCCCGGCAGGACGCGCGCGTCCTGGGGCTCGTCGGGACGGGCCCGCTGGCCCGCGCCCACGCCCGCGCCCTGCTGCCGGGCCGCGGCTACGAACGGATCGTGCTGTGGGGGCGCGACCGCGGCCGGAGCCTGGAGCTCGCCGCGTGGATCACGGCGGAGCTCGGCGTGGCGGCGACCGCGCTGGCCGGGCCGCGCGAGGTGACCGAGGCGTCCGACGTCCTCTGCACGCTGACACCGTCGAGGGAGCCGCTGATCCGGGGCGCGTGGCTGACGCCCGGCCAGCACGTCAACGCCGTCGGCGCCCCGCCGCGCCCCGACCACCGGGAGATCGACACGGAGGGCGTCGTCCGCTGCCGGATCGTCGTCGACGCCTGGACGACGGCCCGCGCGAAGTCCGGCGAGGTGCTGATACCGCTCGCCGAGGGCGCGCTCGGCGAGGACGACTTCCGCCGCGAGCTGGGCGACGTCCTCGCGGGCGCCGCACCCGGCCGGACCTCGGACAGCGATCTCACACTCTTCAACTCGGTGGGCGTCGGCCTCCAGGACCTGGCCGTGGCACGACTGCTGATCGACGCCGCCCGCACCCGGGGCGCCGGTACCCGGATCGACCTGGCCGGCTGAGAGCGGCCCGGGGTGCCGTCCCGGCAATTCATGTGGTGTACACACGCCTCGGTTCAGTAGCGTGCGGGGCATGAGCACTCCCGACGCGACCCCCGACGCCGCCCCGGCCCTCGCCCACCCCCTCTTCGCCGAAGCCCTGCGGGAGCTGGGTCTCGACGTCGAGGTACGCCGCTTCCCGGACGCCACCCGCACCGCGGCCGAGGCCGCCGCGGCGATCGGCTGCGAACTGAGCCAGATCGTCAAGTCCCTGATCTTCGCGGCGGACGGGGTCCCCGTCCTGGTCCTGATGGACGGCTCCTCGCGGGTCGACGTGGAGCTCGTACGGAGAGAGCTCGGCGCCGCGAAGGTCGAGCGGGCGCGGGCCGACCTCGTCCGGGCGACCACGGGATACGCGATCGGCGGTGTGCCGCCCTTCGGCCACCGGACGAAGACCCGTGTGCTGGCCGACCGGGGCCTGCTCGCCCACCCCGAGGTGTGGGCGGCGGCGGGGCACCCGCACGCCGTCTTCCGGCTCGCCCCCGCCACCCTGGTCGAACTGGCGGGCGGCGCCCTGGTGGACGTGCGCGAGCGGACCGCGTGACCCCGCTGGTGGTGGCGGCCGTCCTGGCCGCCGCCGTCACGCACGCGAGCTGGAACGCCATCGCCCACGCCCTGCGTGACCAGTTGCTGTCCTTCACCCTGATCTCGGGCGGCGGGGCGCTGATAGGAGCCGTCCTCGCCTGCCTCGCGCCGCTCCCGGCGGCCGGTGCCTGGCCGTATCTGCTCGTCTCCGCGGGCCTGCACGTGGCGTACATGCTGCTGCTGATGCGTTCGTTCACACTGGGCGACTTCGGCCAGATGTATCCGATCGCCCGGGGCACGGCACCGCTCGTGGTGACCGTGCTGGCCGCCGTGTTCGTCGGTGAGGTGCCGGACGGCTGGGCGACCGCGGGGGTGGCGGTGGCCTCGGCGGGGCTCGTCGGGCTGGCGCTGTGGGGCATCCGGGGTTCCGGCGGCCGCCCGCACCCGCCCGCGCTCCTGGCGGCCCTCGCCACGGGGCTCGCCATCGCCGGGTACACCACGGTCGACGGGGTCGGGGTACGCGCGTCGGGCACGCCCGTCGGCTACATCGGGTGGCTCATGATCGCGCAGGGCCTCGTCATCCCGGCGTACGCCTACGGGCGCAGGCGGGGCGCGCTGGTGCCCCAGCTCAAGCCGTTCATGGCGCGGGGCCTCCTGGGCGCGGCCCTGTCGGTCGCCGCCTACGGACTCGTCCTGTGGGCGCAGACCAGGGCCCCGCTCGCCCCGGTCGCCGCGCTGCGCGAGTCCTCGATCATCGTGGGTGCCGCGATAGGGACCCTGTTCTTCAAGGAGAGGTTCGGCGGCCCGCGGATCGCGGCCGCCGGGCTGATGGTGGTCGGCATCGGGCTGATGCTGCACACCGGTTGAGCGGGCCGGCTCAGAACTTGCCGTACTGCTCCTCGGTACGGTGCCCCAGCCGGGCGCGGAACTCCGCGAGGAAGCGGAGGGAGAGCGGGGGCCAGCCCCAGAAGTCGAAGGCGAGCGCCCCGAGGTCGAAGCCGAGGCCGAAGTCCCACTCGGTGACCGGCACATGGACGCCGCAGGCGGGGCAGGGCACCTCGCCCCGCCCCGTCTCCTTCCACGCCTCGATGCCGTCGTTGAACGGCTGCCAGACCTCGTCGTCCGCCGTGAACCGTTCCGGGTGGTCGATGACGACGGTGCGGGCCGAACAGCGCGGGCAGGTCACCGCGTCCGCCGCGTACTCGCCCTGGCCGCCGACGTGCTGGTCGCGTCCGACGAGGACCGCCACGGGCCCCGGGATCCACGACGGGTCGGAGGCGTCGGCGACCGCCCGCGCCCAGCCGGGCCCCGGGACGTGCCCGACGTCGACGGGAAGGCTGTACACCGCGTCCCCGGTCGTCTCCCGCGTGATGACGCCCTCGGCGACCATCCAGTCGACCATCCGCGCGGCGAGCGGCCCGGCCTCCTCGCCGGTCACCTCGAGATCCACGACGCGCTCGAAGAAGTCACCCACGGGTGCCACCCATGCCTCTCGTCAACTGCTTCCGGACGACGGCGCATCACTGTGCCACAGGGGTACGACAGCCGACGGCGGGCGCGGCGCACGCGGGGCCCGGTGAGCTCGCGGACCCCGGCGGCCTTCGCGGCGTGCGCCCCCTTCGGCTTCTCCGGTCCGGCCCCGGTCATGTCCTTCCGGGTGGCCGTCCCCGCCGCGAACCCCGTCCCCAGGGGCCCGGCTCCGGTCGCGCACTCCCCGTCCGCCCGCGCGGTGCGCGCCCCGCGCCGGCGGCCCCGTCCCGGAAGCGCTCGTCCCCGAAGGCCGCCATCGATCGGGACAGGTGCACCCCCGGCCGGACCACCGGCGGACGGCCTCCCGCGCCCGGGGCTCCTCGGCGGATTCCCGGTGGCTGCGGGCGGCGTTCCCGCTCGCGGCCTCCGCACCGGCCCGGACCCGGGGAGCCCGCGGGCCCGCCCGGTCCCGTCCGGTCCGTCCTACGCGTCCTCACCCGTCATCGCCCTGCGGAAGCCCGTGTTGACGCCGAGGAGCCCGCCGTCCACCCGCAGGGTCGTCCCGGTGATCCAGGCGGCGTCCCGGGAGGCGAGGAAGGCGACGGCGGACGCGATGTCCTCGGGTTCGCCGATCCGGCCGAGCGGGTAGAGGGCGCTCGCCCGCGCCAGCTGGGCGTCGCGTCCCGCCCAGCCCTCCGTACGGATCGTGCCGGGGGCGACGAGGTTGACGCGGACACCGCGCGGGCCCGCGTGACCGGCGAGCGTACGGGTCAGGCTGGCCAGGCCCGCCTTCGCGGCGCTGTAGGCGTGGCCGCCGAAGTCCTGCTCGCCGTTGACCGAGCCGATGTTGACGACGGCGCCCCTGCCGGACGCCACCAGGTGCGGCAGTGCGGCGCGCGAGCAGCGGTAGGGGCCGCTCAGGGTGATGTCGAGGGTGCGGGCCCAGGGCTCGTCCTCCTCGTCCTCGAAGAGCGCGGCGTCGTCGTGGTTGCCGTAGGCGTTGTTGACCAGGACGTCGAGCCGGCCGAACACGGCGACCGCGTGGGCCACCGCGGCGTCGACGGCCGCCCGGTCACCCACGTCGCAGGCCAGGGATCCGGCGGTGCCGCCCGCCTCGCGTATCCCCGCCGCCGTGCGTTCGGCGCGCCCGGGGTCCAGGTCGGTGACCAGGACGGCCGCGCCCTCGGAGGCGAGCCTGCGGGCGGTGGCCGCCCCGATGCCCTGTCCCGCGCCGGTGAGAAGTGCGGCGTACCCGTCGAAGCGAGGAGGAGTCATAGCGCCAACCGTACTGCTCTGACCAGGGCTTGGGCACGGGGATCGGCGGTGACCCCCTTCTGCAGGCCGTTGGTGACGTAGCCGAGCGCGATGCCCGATCCGGGGTCGGCGAAGCCCAGCGAACCGCCGCGTCCGGGGTGCCCGAAGGACCCGGGGCCGAGCAGCGGCGCGGACGGGCCGTGCAGCATGTAGCCCAGTCCGAAACGGGTGTTGACGACCAGCACCCGGTCCGGTCCCGCGGACTCCTCGGTGCGGGCCAGCGTGAGGGTGGCGGGGGCGAACAGCCGCTGCCCGTCGACCTCCCCGATCATCGCGGCGTAGCAGCGGGCGAGTCCCCGCGCGGTGGCGACGCCGTTGGACGCGGGGAGTTCGGCGGCCCGGTAGGCCGGGTCGTTCTCGTCGGGGAAGGGGTCGATCGCCCCGAAGGCGCGGCGGGTGAGCGAGGACGGGTCGCCGTAGGCCTCGACGACGGAGCGCTTGGGGCGCATCCGCAGGGTGCCGCCCGCCTCGGCCGGAGGGGGTTCGACGGGGCCGATCCGCCCGATGCGGTGCGCCTCGTCCGCCGGGAGCCCGAACCAGAAGTCCAGGCCGAGCGGGCGGGCGATCTCCTCGGCGACCCAGCGGCCTATGGTCCGCCCGGTGACTCGGCGCACCAGCTCCGCGACGAGCCAGCTGTAGGTCTGGGCGTGGTACCCGTGGTCGGTGCCGGGTTCCCACTGCGGCCGCTGTCCGGCGACGGCGCGCGGCCCCGACACCTGGTCCACGGCCTCCTCGGGCGTCAGCGTCGTGTCGAGGGCGGCCAGCCCGGCCCGGTGGGCGAGGAGGTGGCGTACGAGGACGCGCTCCTTGCCGTTCGCCTTGAACTCCGGCCAGTAGGTGCCGACCGGGGCGTCCAGGTCGACCTGCCCGCGCTGGTGCAGCAGCAGCGGCACGGCGGCGGCGACGCCCTTCCCGGCCGAGCGGACGACCTGCACGGTGTCCACGGCCCAGGGTTCGGCTCCGTCGACGTCCCTCGTGCCGGCCCACAGGTCCACGACCTTGCGCCCGTGACGGTAGAGGGCGACGGCCGCTCCCCGTTCACCGCGCTGTTCGAAGTTCCGGACGAAGGCGTCGCGTACCGCCTCGAATCCCGGTGCCACCGTGCCCCGTACGTCCACGCCTGCTCCCGCGCTCCCGCTCATCCCCCCATGGTGCATCGCGCCGCGGGCGGAACGGGTGGCGGGTCACCCCCTGTTCACGGACGCGGAACGGACACGGAACGCGGATCGAAGCCGAAGGGCAGCTCCAGCCGGTGCCCGCGCATGAGCGCGTCGTCGCACAGCAGGTCCTGGGTCCGGTCGTCGGCGGCGATCACCCCGTCGCTGAGGATGACGGCGCGGGGGCAGAGTTCGAGGGCGTACGGCAGGTCGTGGGTGACCATCAGGACGGTGACGTCCAGGGACCGCAGGATGTCGGCGAGTTCGCGCCGGGAGGCCGGGTCCAGGTTGGAGGAGGGCTCGTCCAGGACGAGGATCTCGGGCTCCATGGCGAGGACCGTGGCGACGGCGACGCGGCGGCGCTGGCCGAAGGACAGGTGGTGCGGGGGCCGTGCCGCGTAGTCCCGCATGCCGACGCGGGTGAGCGCGGTCATGACCCGTTCCTCCAGCTCGGGTCCGCGCAGTCCCGCCGCGGCCGGGCCGAAGGCGACGTCCTCGCGGACGGTCGGCATGAACAGCTGGTCGTCCGGGTCCTGGAAGACGATGCCGACGCGGCGCCTGATCTCCGCGAGGTTCCGTTTCTCCACGGGCAGCCCGGCGACCCGTACGGTGCCGGCGCCCGCGTCGAGGATGCCGTTGAGGTGGAGGACCAGGGTGGTCTTGCCCGCGCCGTTGGGTCCGAGGAGCGCCACGCGTTCGCCCCGGGCGACGGTCAGGTCGACACCGAAGAGGGCCTGGTGGCCGTCGGGGTAGGCGTAGGCGAGTCCGCTGACCTCGAGGGACGGCGCGGGGGTGGTGGGCAGGCTCATACGGTCCATCCCAGCAGACACACGGCGAGGGCGAGCACGGGGAGTGCGGCGGCGTGCGCCCACTGGGTCCGGGAGGCCGTCGCCTCGTCGGTCACCGGCATGGTGCCGGTGTACCCGCGGCTGACCATCGCGAGGTGGACGCGTTCGCCGCGCTCGTAGGACCGGATGAACAGGGCTCCCGCCGTCCTGGCGAGGGCGCCCCAGTGCCGTACCCCGCGGGCCTCGAAGCCACGGGAGCGCCGGGCGACCGACATGCGGCGCAGCTCGTCGGTGATGACGTCGCCGTAGCGGATCATGAAGGACGCGATCTGGACGAGCAGGGGCGGCATCCGCAGCCGCTGGAGGCCGAGCAGCAGGGAGCGCAGTTCGGTGGTCGAGGCCAGGATCACCGAGGCGGCCACCCCGAGGGTGCCCTTCGCGAGGACGTTCCAGGCGCCCCAGAGGCCGGGGACGCTGACGGACACGCCGAGCAGCTCGGTCCGCTCGCCGGGCACGACGAACGGCATGAGCACGGCGAAGGCGACGAACGGCACCTCGATGGCCAGGCGCCGCAGCAGGAACCCGGGCGGGATCCGGGCCACCGCGGCGACGGCGGCCAGCAGCAGGGCGTACGCCGCGAAGGCCCAGACGGCCTCGCGCGGGGTGGAGACGACGACCACGACGAAGCAGAGGACGGCGGCGAGCTTGCAGTGCGGCGGGAGCCCGTGGACGGGCGAGTGCCCGTGCCGGTAGAGCTTGTGCGCGTGACCGGCGCCCATGTCAGACGGACTCAGCGGTGCGGGCCTCGGGGGCCTCGGGCGTACGGCGGCGGCGTACCGCCCAGAACACCCCGCTGCCGACGGCGACGGTGACGCCCACGCCGATCACCCCGGCGAGGCCTCCCGACAGGCGGGCGTCGCCGACGTCCTTGACCCCGTAGTCGGCGAGCGGGGAGTCGGCGGCGCCGTGCTCCTGGACCTTCTCGTCGATGCCCTTGTCGGCGGCGACCTTCTCCAGGCCGTCGGGGTTCGCGGACGCGTAGAAGGAGACGAAGCCCGCGAGGACGAGGGCGGCGGCCAGGCCGGTGGCCCACACCGTGCGGGTGGAACGGGCCGCGGCCGGGGCGGCCTGCGTCGCGGGGACGTCCACGAGGGCGCCGTCGACACGGAGCTTCAGCGGGGCGGCGAGCCCGCGGGCCCCGTGCACCAGGTCGGGGCGCACCGCGATCACGGCGCCGACGGTCAGCGCGGTGATCGCCGCCTCCCCGACGCCGATCAGGACGTGGACGCCGACCATCGCGGTGAGGACCTTGCCCACGGGCACGTCGGTGGTCCCGCCGACGGCGTAGATCGCGGTGAACGCGACGGCGGCGGCCGGCACGGAGAGCAGCGCGGCCACGAAGGCCGCGACGGTCGTCGAGCGGCGGGTGCGGGGCAGCACACGGGCCAGCCCGCGGAAGACGGCGTAGGCGACGACGGTGGTGACCACCCCCATCACGGTGATGTTCACGCCCAGCGCGGTGAGGCCGCCGTCGGCGAAGAGGATGCCCTGCATCAGCAGGACGACCGCGAGGCAGAGGACACCCGTCCAGGGCCCGACGAGGATCGCGGCCAGCGCCCCGCCCAGGAGGTGCCCGCTGGTGCCCGCGGCGACCGGGAAGTTCAGCATCTGCACGGCGAAGACGAACGCGGCGACCAGCCCCGCCAGGGGGGCCGTCCTCTCGTCCAGTTCGCGCCGTGCGCCGCGCAGGGCCACGGCGACCGCGCCTGCGGCGACGACACCCGCGACGGCGGAGACGGGTGCGTCGATGAAACCGTCGGGTACATGCATGGAGTGGCTCCGCTTCGGGCGCTGCTGCTGGCGGGGTCGGGAAACGCTCCATGATAGAGCCCTCTTGCGAACTGTTCGCAAGAGCGCAGAGATGACAACTAGACCAACCCCCGACATGCCCAAATGCGAAAATATGGGACATTAGGGGAAGAGATTGTCCCACAGGAGGAGCCGGCCATGTCTCTCGTGATCCAGGAACACGCCCGAGCCCGGCTCATCACCGACGGCCCCGATCCCCGGCCCGTCCCCGTGGAACTGCGCTGCGACCCCGAGGACCCGCGGACCGTCCACGTCCGGCTCCCCCAAGGCGCCGACTGGGCCTTCGGCCTCGACCTCCTGGAACGCGGGCTGCGCTCCCCCGCCGCCCGCGGCGACATCCGCGTATGGCCGTGCGGCCGTGCCCAGCTGGTCCTGGAACTGCACGCGCCGGACGGCGTCGCCGTCCTCCAGTTCGACAAGGCGCCCCTCATCCGCTTCCTGTCACGGATCCCCGCCACGAAGGCGAAGCCCCCGGCGGCCACCGCCCCCACCGCCACCCGCGCCTGAACAGGAGGAGAGCCCCCGCGCCGCGTGCGCGGGGGCTCTCCCCCTGCCCCGGTCCCCCGTCCCCACAGGTAACCGGCGCTCCGGGGTCCGCTGTCCGCTCATCCGCCCGGAGAGCGGACCCCGGGGCTCGTGCGGCTCACACCCGCGCGGTCACGCGCGGGCCAGCTCCCGCTCCCCGCCGCCGTCGGCCGGGCCGTCGGAGAGCTCCTTGCGCAGCCCCTCCCCCTCGACGTCCACGTTGGGCAGCACACGGTCCAGCCAGCGCGGCAGCCACCAGGCGCGCCTGCCGAGCAGGGCGAGCACCGCCGGCACGATGGCCATCCGGACCACGAAGGCGTCGAAGAAGACGGCGATGGCCAGCGAGAAGCCGATCATCTTGACCATCGACTCGCTGGAGCCGATGAAGCCCGCGAAGACGGCCATCATGATCACCGCGGCCGCCGTGACCACCCGGGCGCCGTGCCGGAACCCGGTGACGATCGCCTGGCCGGGCGTCTCCCCGTGGACGTACGCCTCACGCATGCGCGTGACCAGGAAGACCTCGTAGTCCATCGCCAGGCCGAAGACCACGCCGACCATGAAGATCGGCATCATGCTCATGATCGGACCGGTCTGCTCGACCCCGAAGAGCGAGGCGAGCCAGCCCCACTGGAAGACCGCGACGACCGCGCCCAGGGCCGCGACGACCGAGAGCAGGAAGCCGAGGGCCGCCTTCAGCGGCACCAGCAGCGAACGGAAGACCACCATCAGGAGCAGGAAGGCCAGGCCGACGACGAGCGCCAGGTAGGGCAGCAGCGCGGCGTTCATCTTCTCCGAGAAGTCGATGTTCATCGCCGTGGCACCGGTGACCAGCACCTCGGCGCCGGTGTCGCCCTTGATGCCGGCGCCCGCGTCACGGATGGCGTGGACGACGTTCTCCGTCTCGGTGGAGCTCGGCCGGTCCTGCGGGATGACCGTGATGGTCGCGGCGTCGCCGGCCTTGTTGAAGGCGGCCGGGGTGACGGCGGCGACGTGGCCGATGCCCTCGATCTCCTGGGAGACGCGGTCGACGGCGGCCTTGCCGTCCGAGCTGTTCTTCGTGTCCACGACGACCAGCAGCGGACCGTTGAACCCGGGGCCGAAACCGTCGGACAGCAGGTCGTAGGCCTGGCGCTGCGTGGTGCTCCTGGGCTGCGAGCCGTCGTCCGGCAGTCCCATCTCCAGCGAGGCGGCCGGTACGGCGACGGCACCGAGGCCGATGACCCCGGCCAGCAGCACCCACACCGGCTTGCGCAGCACGAACCGCGCCCAGCGGGTGCCCATGTTGGGCTTGGCCTCCGGGTCGTTCTCCGCCTCGGCGGCCTTGCGCGCCTTGCGCCCCATGACCCGCTTGCCCGCGAAGCCCAGCAGGGCCGGGACGAGCGTGAGCGCGATGAGCACGGCGATGGCGACGGTGCCCGCGGCGGCGAAGCCCATCTTCGACAGCATCGGGATGTTGACGACCGCGAGGCCCACCAGCGCGATGACCACGGTCAGGCCCGCGAAGACGACCGCGGATCCGGCCGTGCCGACGGCCCGGCCGGCGGCTTCCTCGCGTTCCCGGCCCTCGGCCAGTTCGGCGCGGTAGCGGGAGACGATGAAGAGCGCGTAGTCGATGCCGACCGCGAGGCCGATCATCATCGCGAGCGTCGAGGTGGTGGAGCCGAGGTCGAGCACGTTCGCCAGGGCGGTGATCAGCGAGACGCCGATCCCGACGCCGATGAGCGCGGTGAGCAGCGGCAGCCCCGCCGCTATCAGCGACCCGAAGGTGATCACCAGCACCACCGCGGCGACGGCGACCCCGATGATCTCGGTCGCGCCGGTCTCCGGCATCACCTGGAGCGCGTCACCACCGATCTCCACGGTCATCCCGCTGCTCCGCGCGGCCTCGCCCGCGTCCTCCAGCGCCTCCCGCGTCGCGTCGGTCAGCTCCATCGAGCTGACCTTGTAGGAGACGGAGATGTACGCCGTGGAGCCGTTCTCGCTGACGGCCTCGGCCTCGAAGGGGTCGGCGACCGAGGCGATCTGGTCCGAACCGGACTTCAGCTCGCCGACGATGTCCTTGATCTCGGCCTTGTTCGCCGAGGCGGTGACCTTCTCGCCCTCGGGGGCCTTGAAGACGACCCGGGCGGTCGCGCCGTCGGCGCTGCCTCCGGGGAAACGTTCGTCCAGCAGGTCGAAGGCCCGCTGGGCCTCCGTACCGGGGATCGAGAAGGAGCTGGAGGTGGCGGTGGACGCGGAGGCCGCGCCGAATCCGGCGAGCGCCAGCAGCGCGACCCAGACGAGGGCGACGTAACGGCGACGCCGGAAGGCGATCCGTCCTAGTTTGTACAGGAATGTGGCCACGGAGGGGTTACTCCCGGTCAGGTCGTTGTGTGGATGAGGGCGTGAGGAACCAGCCCGACGACGAGAGCGGCGTGTCAGGTGGAGCGGGGAGAGATGTCCTGCTGGAGGAGAACGGAGATACGGGGGACGGTCAGACGCCGAGGGCGGGGAACACCACGGCGTCCGCGTAGTCGAGAAGGAATGCCTGGTCGACGGTCCGGTCCTCGACCAGCTCACGAGCGGCGAAGGCACCGATCATCATGTGCGGAAGGTAGGACAGCGCCGGATTGTCCGGACGCACTTCCCCCCGGTCCACGGCTCTCTGGAGCATCAGCCCGATACCGGTGAGTTCCGGCTCGATCAGCAGCTCGCGCAGCGCCTGGAAGAGGTCGGGGTTGTTGTGGACCGCCTGGCCGAGCCCCCGCAGCAGTGCGGAGTTCTTCTCCATCTGGCAGTCGTCGGTCCGCTGGAGCACGGCGTGGAAATCGCCGCGCAGCGAACCGGTGTCGATCTCGTCGAGCCGCACCGGCTTGTTGTGCCGGAGCGATTTGACGACCAGCTCGGCCTTGCTCCCCCACTGGCGGTAGAGGGTGGCCTTGCTGGAACGGGTACGGGCGGCAACGGCGTCCATGGTCAGGGCTTCATAGCCGACCTCGCCGAGCAGGTCGAGCACGGCCGCGTACAGCTCGCTCTCGCGTTCGGGCGTGAGCCGGCTGCGTGCCATGGGTCGACCTCCTCTTGATTGCGCCTGCTGGATGGTACGCCAGTCGAAGATCAACTAGCGGAACGAAACTGTTTCGTACACTTCGAAGGTACTCCCCTCTCCTAGCGAAACGGGACAGTTTCGCTTGTGTCCTGCACCACAAGTTGCCGCGTGCCCTTCACGCGGAAAGCATTGGAGGGTGAGTGACGACGTCGCGTATCTCCGTTTCCCGCACCTCCACAAGGACTTGCTCTGCTTCGCGGCCGAGGACGACCTCTGGGTCTCCCCCCTCGCCCCGGCCGGGCAGCGGCCAGGCCGGGCCTGGCGGCTGACCGTCGACCGGACCCGGGTCGACCATCCGCGCTTCTCGCCCGACGGCAGCCGCATCGCCTACACGACCTGGCGCACGCTCGACCCGGAGATCCATCTCGCCCCCGTGGACGGCGGGCCCGCCCGCAGGCTCACCTACTGGGGCTCCACGGACGCCCGGGTCTGCGGCTGGAGCCCCGATCCCGGGGACGCGTCGCAGATCCTCGCCGTCTCCTCGCACAACGAGCCGTTCTCGTACTTCTCGTGGGCGTACAGCGTCCCCACCGACGGCGGTCCCGGCGGCAAGCTCCCCTGGGGGCCCGTCTCCGACATCGCGGTCGCCGACATCGACGGCGAACGGCGCACGCTGCTGCTCACCGGCAAGCCCCCGCACGAGCCGGCCGCCTGGAAGCGGTACCGGGGCGGGGCCACCGGCCGGCTGTGGCTGCACGGCGAACGGCTGCTGCCGGACATCGGCGGGCACCTGGACGCGCCGATGTTCGTCGGGCGCCGGATCGCCTTCCTCTCCGACCACGAGGGGGTCGGCAACCTGTACTCCTGCCTGGCGGACGGCAGCGACCTGCGCCGGCACACGGACCACGACGCGTTCTACGCCCGGCACGCCTCCAGCGACGGCACCAGGGTGGTCTACCAGTGCGGCGGCGACCTGTGGCTGGTCGAGGACCTGGAGGCGCCGGACGCCGTGCCCCGGAAGCTGGAGGTGCGCCTCGGCGGCCCGCGGACGGGCCGCCGCACGTACCAGGTGCCCGCGTCCAGCCACGTCGACGCGCTGGCCGTCGACGAGACCGGGCGGGCGAGCGCCGTCTCCGTACGCGGCAGCCTGTACTGGCTGACCCACCGCGACGGACCCGCCCGCACGATCGCCGACACCCCGGGGGTGCGGGTCCGGCTGCCCGAGATGCTCGGCAGCAGCGGGCGGGTCGCCTACGTCACGGACGCGGAGGGCGAGGACGCGGTCGAGATCTCCTCCCTCCCCCGCGCCAGCGGCGACCGCCCGCCCCGCCGCCTGGCCGCCGGCCGGCTCGGCAGGGTCCACGAGCTGGTCTCCGACCCGGAGGGCGAACGGCTGGCGATCGCCTCGAACGACGGCCGGCTGCTGCTGCTGGACACCACGGAGGACGCCGGACCGGTCCTGGACCTCCTGGGCCCGGACGGGGACCCCCCGGACGCGCCCGTACCGGCCGAGGGGCGGGACGAGGGCGTGGCCCCGCCGAGGACGGTCGCCCCGCTGGAGGTCCTCACCCGGACCGACGGCTCCGGCGACGGCGCCCCGGACGGCGCGCCCCCCGGTGACGGCCCCCCGGACGACGGGCTCACCGAACTCATCCGCTCCGTGAACGGTCCGGTCCGCGATCTGGCGTTCTCCCCGGACGGCCACTGGCTGACCTGGTCGCACCCCGGCGTCGGCCGGTCGCTGCGGCAGATCAAGCTGGCCCGGATCACCGGACCCGACGCCCCGGTGATGGTGGACGTCACCAACGGCCGCTTCGAGGACGAGAACCCCGTCTTCACGGGCGACGGCCGCTATCTCGCCTTCCTCTCCTGGCGCGGCTTCGACCCCGTGTACGACGTCCACACCGGCGACCTCTCCTTCCCCCTGGGCTGCCGCCCGTACCTGGTCCCCCTCTCCTCGGCCACCCCCTCCCCCTTCGCCCTGCTCCCGGACGGCAGGCCTGCGGCGGGCGGCCTGGACCCGGTGGACGTCCCCGAGGGCCCGGTCGAGGGGCCGACGGTCATCGTGGAGTTCGAGGGCCTGGAGAGCAGGGTCACCCCGTTCCCCGTCTCCGCGTCGAAGTACTCCGCGCTCCAGCCGGTCAGCGGCGGCGGACTCGTCTGGCTGCGCTGGCCGATCTCCGGCGCGCTGGGCGAGACCTTCGCGAACCCGGCGGACATGTCGGGCCGCCCCACCCTGGAGCACTTCAACATCGCCAAGGCCCGCAGGACCGAACTGGTCGGCCACCTGGACTGGTTCGCGGTCAGCGGGGACGCGACCCGGCTGGTCGTGATGGACGACGGCGAGCTGCGCGCCGTACCGTCCGACGCGCCCGGCGACAACGACACCACGGTCTACCTCGACCTGCGCCGGATCCTGCACGACGTCGACCCCGCGGCCGAATGGCGCCAGGCGTACGAGGAGGCGGGGCGCGTGGCCCGGTCCTACTTCTGGGAACCGGACATGTGCGGCATCGACTGGGACGGGGTGCTGGACCAGTACCGCCCGCTCGTCGAACGGGTCGCGTCCCCCGACGAGTTCGCCGATCTCCTGCGGGAGGTCCTCGGCGAACTGGGCACCTCCCACGCGTACGTCTCGCCCGCCCGCCGCAACGAGGGCCCGCCGCACTACCAGCGGGCGATCGGGCTGCTGGGCGCCAACCTCGTGTGCCGGGACGGCGACTGGACGGTGCGGCGCGTCCTGCCCGGCGACTCCTCCGACTCCAAGGCCCGCTCACCGCTGGCCGGCACGGGCATCCGGGAGGGGGCCGTCCTCACCCACGTCGACGGCCGGCCGGTCGATCCGGTGGCGGGCCCGTACCCGCTGCTGACGGCGGCGGGCGGCACCACGGTGGAGCTGACGTTCCGCCCGGCGGGGGGCGAGTGCGGCGGCCGGTCCCGCCGCATCGCGATCGTCCCCCTCGTCGACGAACGTCCGCTGCGCTACCAGGACTGGGTGGCCAAACGCCGCGAGGTCGTCCGGGAGTTGAGCCACGGCAGGTGCGGCTACCTGCACATCCCCGACATGGGCGGCTCCGGCTGGGCGCAGTTCAACCGCGACCTGCGCCTGGAGGTGTCACGCCCGGCGCTGATCGTGGACGTACGCGGCAACGCGGGCGGCCACATCAGCGAGCTGGTCGTCGAGAAGCTCACCCGCACGATCCTCGGCTGGGACCTGACCCGCAACGCCCAGGCGGTCTCGTACGCGTCCAACGCGCCCCGCGGACCGGTCGTCGCCCTCGCCGACGAGGCCACCTCCTCCGACGGGGACATGATCACGGCGGCGTTCCGGCTGCTGAAGCTGGGGCCGGTGGTGGGACAGCGCACCTGGGGAGGCGTGGTCGGGATGACCGGCCGGCACCGGCTCGGCGACGGCACGGTGATCACGGTGCCGATGAACGCGGCCTGGTTCGACACGTACGGCTGGTCCGTCGAGAACCACGGCGTCGAGCCCGACCTGGAGGCGCTGCGCACCCCGCTGGACTGGGCGGAGGGCCGGCACGCGGTGCTGGACGACGCCGTCAGGGTGGCCCTGGACCTCCTGGCCGCCCATCCGGCGGCGACACCTCCCACCTACGGCACGGCCCCGGACCTGCGCCGCCCCCCGCTCCCCCCGAGGTGACCCCGGCCGGGCCCGGCACCTCCGGCCCCTGCGGGGTCCGGGGGGCCGGGCCCCGCACGCGCGGGGGCGTACCGTCACCGGCCGGGGCGGGCCCGCACGCGTAGGGGCGTACCCGGAACCCGGGTACGCCCCTACGGACCGCGGACGCCCGAAGGCGCCGGCCCGTCAGCGCTCGTGCCGCTCGCGCGCCTGGTCGACCGCGTCCCGGGCGCCGGGCCGGCGGTCCTGGTCCTCGCCCTGCTCCGCCGCGGCGTCCGGGCGGTCGGAGGAGCGCTCACGCGCCTCGTCCCGCTCGCCGCCCGCCTTCTGCCGCTCCGCGAGCCGCTGCGCCTTGTCCTTGAACTGGTCCGCGATTCCCATGCCGTTCACTCCTATGCGGGTGCCTGGGGTCGGTCCCGGCGGGACCTCGCTCAGACTTGCACAGAGCGACATCCGTCGCATTTCGATCATCCTCGCTGGACACGCGCCTTCCGGTCGGCCTCGCCGCCGGCCCCCACGAGCCCCTTGCCCACACCGTCGAGCCGGGGCCCGAACCGCTTCATCTCGCGCTGGCCCACGGTCCCTATCACCGTCGGCAGATACCCCCGGATCGACTGCATCCCGCGCAGCCACCACTGGGCGTACACGTGCGCGGAGCGCCGTTCGATCCCCGCCACGATCCGGTCGACCGCGGGGCCCAGGGGGTAGGTGCGGTTCGTGGGCCACGGCAGCCGCTGCCTCAGCTCCCGCATGACGTCGTCCTCGTCGGCACCGCGCACCATGTCCGTGTCGGTCCAGGACAGGTAGCCGACCCCGACCTTCACGCCCCGGTGGCCGACCTCGCCGCGCAGGCAGTGCGCGAACGCCTCCACACCGGACTTGGACGCGCAGTACGCGCTCATCATCGGCGCCGGGGTGATCGCGGCCAGTGACGCTATCTGCAGGAAGTAGCCCCGGCTCTCCATGAGCACCGGCAGGAACGCCCGCGCCGTCACCGCGCCGCCTATCAGGTTCACCTCGATGACCCGCCGCCACGCCTCCGGATCGGAGTCCACGAGCGGACCACCGGTGGCCACACCCGCGTTGGCGACGACGATGTCGATCTTCCCGAAGCGCTGCTTGACCTCCTCGGCGACCCGGGTCATCGCCGCGGCGTCGGTGACGTCCGCGTGCCAGTGGCCGCTCTCCGAGTGCAGCCGCTCCGAGACCTTCTTCAACTCGTCGGGCTCCAGGCCGACCAGGGCCAGCGTGGCGCCCCGCGCCGAGAGCTTGCGGGCCAGCAGCTCGCCCACTCCCCGCGCGGCGCCCGTGACGACGACGACCTGCCCTTCCAGACTCCGCCTGCCGCTCATGCGACCTCCTCCTCGCTCACGGCTCGCGCCGTGCTGCCCGCACCTTCCACAGTGACGTACAAGGCCACCAGCTCGCGGAGCTTCGCCGTGACCGCCTCGGGCGCCTCGACGGGCGTCATGTGTCCCATGCCCGCCAGTTCGGTGAGCCCGAGGCTGTGCGGCAGCGCCGCCTCGATGGCCCTCGCGTGCACGGGCGGCGTCAGCCGGTCCTCCGTGCCCGCGATCACCGCGGTCGGCAGCCTCAGCTCGCGCAGCCGCGCCTCGAGGTCGAGCTCCGCGAGCACGTGCCCCCAGGCGACGCGTGCCCCGCGCGGACACGCATGGACGATCCTGGCACAGGTATCCACCCGTTCCGGGGCAGAACCCCTCCCCATCGTGGCGTACTTGAGGATCATCCTCGACACCGCGTTGACGGGCCCGAGCGGCGCACGCGCGCCGAGGACCGCCGCCGTCATCCGGGTGCGGAGGGCGCCGGCCCGCAGCGGCAGCACCAGCGACTCGGCCGTCAGCCGCGAACTGCCGGTGCTGCACAGGAGCACGGCCGCCCCGTGGTCCCGCACCGCGTCGCGGCCCGCCGCCGCCATCAGCGTCATCCCGCCCATGGAGTGGCCGCCGAGGACCGCCTTGCGCCCCGGCGCGAGCGTGGCCTCCAGGACCGCCTCCAGGTCGTCGGCCAGCGCCCGTGTGCTGTACCCCCCGGGGCCCGCCGCGGGGGAACGGCCGTGGCCCCGCTGGTCGTAGACGACGACCCGGTGGTCCACCGCCAGGTCACGCACCTGGGCGTCCCAGAAGCGGGTGTTGCAGGTCCAGCCGTGGGCCAGGACCACGGCCGGCGCGTCCTCGGGACCGTGCACCTCGACGTGGACGCGCGAACCGTCGGCCGAGACCACGCTCAGCTCGCGTACGGGCACGGGGGCGGGCGGGCCGCCCGCCGCCCTCGTCAGCCGGCTCATCGTGCGGCCTCCCCGGTCACGGCCCGCACCGCGGGGCGGGCGGCGGCCGGGGGCCGTACGACGTCGTACTCCCCCAGGTCGACCGAGCGCACGGCCCGCCGGAACTCGGCCGTCGTACCCGGCCAGACCGTGGTGTTGCGCCCGGTGGGGTCGAGGTACCAGCTGGTGCAGCCGCCGGTGTTCCAGACGGTCCGCCTCATCCGGTCCTGGACCCGCCGGTTCCAGGCGCCGACGGCGGAGGGCCTGGCGTCGAGCGCGGCACGGCCGCCCAGGACGTCGAGCTGGCGCAGGTAGTCGGCCATGTAGTTCAGCTGGGACTCGATCATCAGGATCATGGAGGAGTTCCCGAGCCCCGTGTTGGGGCCGATGATCGTCATCCAGTTGGGGAAGCCGGCCGCGGTCGCCCCCCGCAGGGCCTGCATCCCGTCCTTCCAGGACTCGGCGAGGGTGATGCCCTCGGCGCCGACGACCCGGTCGGCGATCGGCATGTCCGTCACGTGGAAGCCGGTCCCGAGGATGATCACGTCGGCCTCGGTCTCCGTGCCGTCCGCGCCGACCAGGGTCGATCCCCGTACCTCGGACAGGCCGGAGGCGACCACGTCCACGTTCGCCCGCGCGAGCGCCGGGTAGTACGCGTTGGAGAGCAGGATGCGCTTGCAGCCGATGCGGTACGAGGGGGTCAGCTTGGCCCGCAGCGCGGGGTCCTTGATGGCCCGCGCCATGTTGGACTTCGCTATGGACTCCACGAGTCCGAGCTGGTCGGGGTGCTTGGTGAAGGCCCCCACCTGCAACTCCCGGATGCCCCACAGGAGTCCGCGGCGCGCGGTGGCGGTGAAGGGGAGCGTCCGGTGCAGCCACTTCTCGGCGCCGCTGATGGCGCGGTCCATGCGCGGCATCACCCAGGGCGGGGTCCGCTGGAAGAGGGTGAGCCGGGCGGCCTTCGGCTGGATCTCGGGGACGATCTGGATCGCGGAGGCGCCGGTGCCGATCACCGCGACGCGCCGGCCGCTCAGGTCGTGGCCGTGGTCCCACCGCGCGGAGTGGAAGACCTTGCCGGGGAAGTCGGCGAGCCCGGGGATGTCCGGCAGCTTCGGGTCGGAGAGGGGCCCGGTGGCGGACACGACCACGTCGGCGGTGACCGTGGCGCCGTTGGCGGTCTCGATGACCCAGTGCAGCGCGTCGTTGTCCCAGCGCATGACGGTGACCTCGTGGTCGAGCCGTATGTGCGGGCGCAGCCCGAAGGTGTCGGCCACGTGCTCCAGGTAGGCGCGGATGTGCCGCTGCCCGGAGAAGGTGCGCGGCCAGTCCGGGTTGGGCGCGAACGAGAAGGAGTACAGGTGGGACGGTACGTCGCAGGCGCAGCCCGGGTAGCTGTTGTCGCGCCAGGTGCCGCCGACGGCCCCGGCCCGCTCGAGGACCAGGAAGTCGGTGATGCCTTCGCGGCGGAGCCGGACCGCGGCCCCGAGGCCCCCGAATCCGGATCCGATCACCACCACTCGTACGTGCTCGTGCTGGGCCATGCTGCCGCCTCCCCGCGGTACGTGACACGACTCTGCCAGCAATCACTGGCATGGTTGGGAGGGTAGAGCAGCTCCGTACTGATGGGTAGGGGGCGGGGCAAGGAAGTTACCGGCGGTACAACATAGGGTGCGGGGGTGGCTGAAGGACGCGAGCACCGTGAGTACCGCATGGAGGAGCTGGCCGAGGCGGCCGGCATCACCGTGCGCACCCTGCGCTTCTACCGGGAGCGCGGCCTGATCCAGCCGCCCCGCCGCGAGGGCCGCATCGCCTGGTACGACGACCACCACCTGGCGCGGCTGCGCACCGTCACGGGCCTGCTGGAGCGGGGCCACACCCTCAACGGGATCGCCGACCTCGCCGCCACCTTCGACAGCGGCCGGGACGTCGCGGAGGTGCTGGGCCTGGGTGAGCCGAGCGCGGAGACCCCGGTGCGGCTCACGCCCGAGCAGCTCGCCGACTACTTCCAGGACCAGGCCACGGCGGAGAACCTCGCCGCCTCGATGGAACTGGGCTACCTCGGCATCGACGGCGACGAGATAGTCCACATCAGCCGCCGCCTGCTGGACGCCTCGTCCGAACTGGTGCGCGCCGGGGTCCCGCTGGACGCCGTGCTCTCCTCGGGCCGCCAGGTCCGCGAGCACGCGGACGCCCTCGCCGACCTCTTCGTACGCGTCCTGCGCACCCACACCGCGAAGACCGGCCCGGACCAGTTGCGCGCCCTCGCGCACGCGGTGGTGGACGCCGAACTGTCGATGGCCCTGGACCGCCGGCTCCGCGACGACAGGACCACCGACGGGACGCCCGGGACCTCCGGGCCGGACCGGTCCGGCCCGGACCGGGAACAGGGCCGCACGGACCCCGCGTGACCCGGACGCGAGCGCCTAGCGTTCGTAGGTGACCGTCACCGGCGCGTGGTCGCTCCACCGCTCACCGTGCTCGGCGGCGCGCTCCACCCAGGCCTTCACGGCCCGGCCGGCGAGGCCCGGGGTCGCCACCTGGTAGTCGATCCGCCATCCCGCGTCGTTGTCGAACGCCCGGCCCCGGTAGGACCACCACGAGTAGGGGCCCTCCTCCTCCGGGTGCAGGGCGCGGACCACGTCGACGTACGCCGCCTCGTCGAACACCCGGGTCAGCCACTCCCGCTCCTCGGGGAGGAAGCCGGAGCTCTTCCTGTTGGACTTCCAGTTCTTGAGGTCGGCCTCGCGGTGGGCGATGTTCCAGTCGCCGCACACGACCACCTCGCGCCCCCCGGCGGCGGCCCGCGCCTTCAGCCCCTGGAGGTAGGGGAGGAAGGCCGCCATGAAGCGCTCCTTCTCCTCCTGCTTCTCCGTGCCCACCTCACCGGAGGGGAGGTAGAGGCTGGCGACCGTCACCCCGGGGAGGTCCACCTCGATGTAGCGGCCTGCGGTGTCGAACTCCTCGGCGCCCGGGACCTCGAACCCCCCGAAGCCGATCTGCACGCGCTCCGGCTTCTGCCGTGTGAGGACCGCGACGCCCGCGCGCCCCTTGGCCGCGGCCGGGGCGTACACGGCGTGCAGACCCTCGGGGTCGCGCACCTCCTCGGGGAGCTGCTGCGCCTCGGCGCGGACCTCCTGGAGGCAGATCACGTCGGCCTCGGTCCGCCCCAGCCACTCCACGAAGCCCTTCTTCGCGGCGGCACGGATCCCGTTCACGTTCACTGTGGTAACAGTCAGCATCCCGGTACAGTACCGACACCCGCTAGTGCATAGCTGTACCATGACTCGCATGAATATCCAGCCGCGGGCTTTCGACCACCCCGACGCCGTCAAACTCAACGCCCAGGTGCAGCTCGAATACGCCGCGCGCTACGGCGACGAGGGGGACATCACACCGCTCGACGCCACCATGTTCGATCCGCCTCACGGACTGTATCTCCTCGCCTACGACGAGCAGGTCCGCCCCGTGGCCACCGGCGGCTGGCGCAGCCAGGAGCGGAACGCCGAGGGGTACGCCGACGGCGACGCCGAGATCAAGCGGATGTTCGTGATCCCCGAGGGCCGTGGCCGCGGTCTCGCACGCCGGATACTCGCCGCCCTGGAGGCCGACGCGCGGGCGGCCGGGCGGACGCGCATGGTCCTGGAGACCGGCGACCAGCAGCCCGAGGCCATCGCGCTGTACACGTCGAGCGGCTACACGCGCTGCGAGAAGTTCGGTCACTACCGGACGTACGACAGCAGCATCTGCATGGCCAAGCCGCTGGCGTGACCGTCCTGGCCGCGACGACCGCGCGCACCGGCGCGCGCCCCTGGCGAGGGCGCCCCCGCACGACGGCGTACGCCGTCACACCTCCGCCCTACCCGGGGATCCGCGCCACCCCGACGTAGAACCCGCTCCGCTCGTACACCGGCGCGGGTTCCTCCTGGTACCACTCGGGCGCCGTGACCAGCCCCGGGCCGACGAGCTCCAGCCCGTCGAAGAAGGGCTCGACCTCCTCACGCGTACGCATGCGCAGCGCGATGGCGCCCTTCCTGTACGCCGACTCCGTCTCCCGCCGGAGCTCCGGGTGCTGATCGGCGGTCCCGTGCGAGAGGACCAGGTAACTCCCGGCGGGCAGCGCCCCGACCAGGGTGCGCGTGATGCCGTACGGGTCCTCGTCGTCGGGCAGGAAGTGCATCAGGGCGATGAGGGACAGCGCCACGGGCCTGCCGAAGTCCAGCAGCCGCGACGCCCGTCCGAGGATCTCCTCCGGCTGCCGCACGTCGGCGTGGATGTAGTCCGTCGCCCCCTCGGGGCTGCTCACCAGCAGGGCCTCCGCGTGCCGCAGCACGATGGGGTCGTTGTCCGCGTAGACGATCCGGGCCTGCGGGGTGACGGCCTGGACGACCTGGTGGAGGTTGGGTGCCGTGGGGATGCCGGTGCCGATGTCCAGGAACTGGTCGACGCCCTGCCGCGCCAGCCAGCCGGAGGCCCGGTGCATGAACGCCCTGTTCCGCGCCGCGTTGGCCCGCGCCTCGGCGGGCAGCTTCTCCGCGACCTCCTGGTCGACCGGATAGTTGTCCTTGCCGCCGAGCAGCCAGTCGTAGACGCGCGCCGGGTGCGGCTTGCTGGTGTCGATACGGGAGCTGGGTATACCGGCTGTCACAGGGCGCCCTCCATGCAGTACCACGAACACACGACCCGCACCTGACCTGCGCGACCCTCAACAGCGGTCACCGGAAGGGCGGGTGAGCGAGGACGGCCCAGGGTACCGGGTGGCCGCCCGGGCGGGGACGCGCCGGCGGTTCGGGCCACCCCCCGGAACCCGTCGCGGAGTACGCCCACCGGCCGGCACCACCACACCCGCGGCGGGGCCGGCCGGGGCCACCGGGCGGGACCTCGGTGTACGGGGTCGGGCCCTACCGGCCGGAACCATCGGGCGCCGACGGCCCCGGACTCCCCGGGGAACCGGCCGGGACGGGCGGGCCGAAGGGCTCCCGCCCGTCCTCCGCCTCCGGCTTCGCACCGTCGCCCGCCCCCTCCGGACGGTCCGTGGCGCCGGTGTTCCGCCGGAACACCCCGCGGACCGCCTCGGGCGGAGTGACGTCCAGATGTGAGCCGAGGGGGAAGCAGAGCACCACCAGTCCGCCGATCATGGCCAGCGCGAAACTCCACAGCCCCATCATCACGGCGATGGAGAGGTGGAAGAGGACGCCCGCGGCGAAGAGGCGCCAGCGCCACCGCTGCGCGAGCAACAGGCTCGCGGCGAGACCCATTTCGATGACCAGGGGGACCCAGGTGAGCAGCGCGACCCCCAGGGGCGACGCGAGGACCGGGTCGACCAGGGGCCGGAGCGGACCGGGTGCGCCGAAGGCGATGCTGTGCCCCCAATACCACATCGCGGTGCCGTCGGCCCATTCCGCGTGGGGCAGCTTGGCGACGCAGGACTGGAAGTAGAGGAACGACATCTGGATCCGCACGAGCACCAGGCCCGTCGCCCCCGCCAGCACGGCCCTGGGGCGGTGCCGCGCGGCTTCCTCCGGGAGCACCCGCCAGTGCCAGCGGCGGGGATCGCCGAGTGCGGTCAGGGCCAGCAGCGTGGACAGCACCACGGTGACCTGGTCGCCGCCGTCGGCGATGGCGATCCCCGAGAAGACGCTGAAGGACACCCAGGCGTGCGGAAGCGCGGTCCACCGGGGCCGCCATCCGGAGGCCACGACGACGAGGACGAGGACGCACAGCCATCGCGTCGCGGTCAGGCCGTCCTCGGGCGCCACACAGAACACACCGGCCCGCATCGGCCCCGCGCAGACGGGGTGGTCGCCCTGGGTCGCCACGGGACGGAACAGGGTCCCCGTACTACTGAAGGCCAGGGTGCCCATCGTGCCCAGCGCGAGGAGCGTACGGGCCAGCCCGTACACGTTGGTCCAGGGGACGGGTACCGCCCTCAGCACGAGACCTCCAGCAGTACGACGCTCTCCGGGGTACGGCTGGCGGGCAGGAGATCGCGCCAGGCCCACGGCGTGGGCTTCTGCTCGACCACCGCCGTCCGCCCGCACAGGGTGGGGTCCGGTGTCCTGTTGGTGACGGCGGTGGCCCCCCGGGCCTTCTTCAGGCACTCCTGGACCGGGCTCAGTTCGCACGCGGTACGGGTGGCCTTGCCCGCCTCGTGGAGGAGCAGCGCGGTCTCGACGCCCTGGGAGCGCGAGACCCGGTCGAACCCGTGCTCGGAGTGGCGGCCGAGCGACGCGCTGGCCCAGGAGGAGCCGTCCCAGAGGAAGGGCTCGAACTCCGGACTGCGCGCCGACTTCGTGAAGAAGGCCCAGCCCTGCGGTGCGACGGTGACCGCGACGGGCTTGACGGACTTCTGGCCGGGCAGGGACAGCACGTTCTTCGGCAGCTGCGTCTGGGCCACGTACAGGGCGACGACGGCGCACAGGACGGCGGTCCCGGTGATCCACGCCCGGGGTACCCGCACCGTGTGCCGGGCTGCCACGGTGACGCGGCCGCCCGCCCCGTGCGGGGAATCCTTCCACCACATACTGTTCGACCCTCCATGGGTTCCGGACGCACGCGCCGGCTCCGGACCCGGCCGACGGTGCGCCGGTACCCGGAGCCAGCACGTGCTGGTGGACGTGGTGCGCCTGGTCAGACGGTGCGCAGGGTCCTGGTCAGCCCCGCCACGAGTTCGTCCCTGGACAGGTTCTCCATCGGCGCCTCGCTGTCGACCACCACGTTGATGACGGCGGCCGCGTTGATGAAGAAGCCTCCGGTCGCCACGGCGACGGCCACCGCGGCCACCGCCACGGTCACGACCAGGACCACGCAGGCGCCCGTGTCACTGGGGACGGACCCGTTGGACTCGGAGACGTCGACCAGGACCCGGGAGACGCCGGTGACCGCCTGGTCCACGAGTCTGGGGTCGCCGCTGCGCGACTTCGCCGAGAAGTCGGCGAAGATGCCGGGGGACTTCGACTCGATCTTCTTGATCAGCCCGGCCACCGCGCGGACGGCCTCGGGGTTGTCGTTCACACCCGGCTCGATGCCGCTGAGCTTCCCGTCGGCCGCGAGCCTCGCGGCGACCGGCCCCTGCCCGAAGAAGAGTCCGGCGAAGAGCTGGTGGCCGTCCTCGGCGGCCGAGAGCTTCGTCTTCTCCACCGCAGCCGAACGGGCGCTCACGGCCTGGGTGTTCTCGTTCACCGAAGCCGCGTTCGCGCTGCCCACGGTGGTGAACGCCGCTGCGCCGGTGACCGCCGCAGCGGCGACGATGCCCACTATTCGCCCATAGTGCTTCACAGATCGTTCCTTTCGAAGGAAGTTGTGTTGACCTTGTGCGAGACGGCGCAATCCTGGCGGCTGACGCTGCGTCACGACAAGGCGCTTCTGAGTCGTAAGTGACGTGTCTCAGCCAAATTTCGCCGACCCGCCACAGGCGCGCCATGAACACGGAACGAGGCTGCTGCCAGGGGCTTTGCTGCCACCGACGGGTGATTCGCCGCAAATGCGGTGGTCGTTATACGGCCTGCGGCAGGAATTGAACCGAGGCGCCCCACCACCCGCCCCCACGCCAGGAAGCCCGACGGCGCACAGCAGCGCCCCCGACGCGACCGAGCGAGGGAGAGCGGAGGAGCGACACGGCAGAACGGACGGACGCGACCGCCACCCCGGCCGGGAACACCGCCCCGGCGGCAGGCCCGCGGAAGCACCTCCGCCCACCCAGGGGCTCCAGCCGCCGCCAAACGCCAAAGAGCCCCTGCCGGGTTTCCCCGGCAGGGGCTCTGAGCTGCGGTGGACCTGTGGGGATTTGAACCCCAGACCCCCTCGATGCGAACGAGGTGCGCTACCAGACTGCGCCACAGGCCCTTGCAACGAGTGAAACTCTAGCACCCCCACCGGGGTGCTCGGAAATCCGTATCCCGGCAGGTCACCGAGTCGGGTCCGCCGCCGGTCTCACTCGTTGGCCGCACGCGGCCGGTCCTCGTCGTCGTACTGGTCGAAGAGGGGCGTCCGGCCTCGCTCACGGGGGCGCCTGGGCGTGCCGCCGCGGCGGCGCGGAGCCTGGTCGGCCTCCGGCGCCACGGGCTCGTGGCTGCCCGTCCGGGTGGGCTCGGCGGGGCTGGACCGGGCCGCGCTCCAGGTCTCCGGGTCGCCGACCTCCACCCCGCCCGTGGCGCGCGGGGCGACGGGGGCGGTGACGTACGTCGGCAGCGGGACCGGGACGGGCTCCCAGCTGTCGCCCTGGGCCGGCCCGCGTTCGCGCTGCTGGTCCACCCACTCCGCGTGGTCCGTCTGCTCCACGAGGGCCCGGCGGCCGGCCTCCTGCGGGGAGACCGTGGGGGCGGGCGCGGGCGCTTCGGACTCCTCGTCGGGCTCCGCGGGAGCCGAGGACGCGGGCTGGTGCCGGCGCGGACGGCTCTCGCGCAGCCGCTGCGCGGCCACTTCGGCGCGGCGCCGGTCCATGGTGAAGACGAACCGGCGGCGCTCCTGACCGCGCAGATGCACGATGTACGTGCTCAGCAGCACGGCCGGAACGGCCGGTGCCCACAGGAAACGGAGTCCGCCGACCGCCGCGACGACCGCGCCGAGCGTGAACGCCAGGAAGAGCACCGTGGTGGTGCGCCGCCGGCGCGCCAGGACCTGGGAGCGCCGTCTGCGTTCCCGTTCGGACTCCGCGCCGGAAGGGCGCGGACGCCGGGCGGGCGCCGGACCGGAGGCCCGGTCCTGCGCGCGTTCCGGGTCGGGCCGGGCGGACGCCGGGTCGCGCAACCGTACTTCCGTATGGGCCGGGGGCGCGGAAAAGGCCCGGACGTCGACGGACTCCATTCGGTCCGTGACGGCATCCGGGTCCACGTCGCCAGGCGCCTCCTCGGCATCCCGCTCCCGCAGCTCCTTGGCGTAACGGCGCTCCATGGCCGCCCGTCCGGACAGCAGCCGGATGGCGGTGCTGAAGCGTTCCGTCGGACGGGCTTCATTGAGCTCGTCCTGCCTGCGGAGCCACATCGGCACCAAGTAGGCGGCCCAGGCCCCGACGATGACTGCGTAGATGAGGCCGCTGCTGCTCACGCTCACACCGTAGAGGGGTTTGCACGGCAGCATCCGCCAATTGGCCCGGTGTGTCGCACGATCAGGCTGATACGACGGACTTTTTTTGTGATTGTTCGGGTCAGCGGGGGGCGAAAGTGAGGTGGATTACGCTCAGGGAGCGATCAAATTCGAACACTTATTTCATTTCCCCGGGTGTACGCGGTGTTCCCGGTGTACCCGGCCGCACCCTGCGCCAACGCCGCAGCAGCCCGTCGGGCACCTCCTCCGCGGTGAGGGCGAAGATCAGGTGGTCCCGCCACGCGCCGTCGATGTGGAGATAACGTGGACGCACTCCTTCCGCGCGGAATCCGAGTTTCTCCACGACCCTTCGGCTGGGCGTGTTCTCGGGCCGAATGCACACTTCGATGCGGTGCAGTCCGACCGTGCCGAAACAGTGGTCGACGGCGAGCGCCACCGCGGTCGGCATGACGCCGCGGCCCGCCACGCTCTGGTCGACCCAGTAGCCGACGTGCCCCGAGCACATCGAGCCCCAGGTGATGCCCGCCACCGTCAACTGCCCCACGAGGCGGCCCTCGTACTCGATGGCGAAGGGCAGCATCCGGCCGGAGTTCGCCTCGGCGCGCAGATGGCGGATCATCTGACGGTAGGTCGGGCGCTGGGCCACCGGGCCGCCGGGGGCGGGCGGCGGGACGGTCGCCTCCCAGGGGCGCAGCCAGTCCCGGTTCCGCCGGTTGACCTCGCGCCACATGCTCTGGTCGCGCAGCTTTATCGGGCGGAGGGTGACGGTGCCGTCCGTCAGGATCACCGGCCAGGTGCGGACGTTCAGCTCGGACTCCCCGGTCGGGGGTGATCGCCGCCGCGCAGCTGGTCGACGGCGTGCACCAGAAGCCTGTTCAGGACCGCCAGGCCGTCGCGTACGCCGCCGGTCGAGCCCGGCAGGTTCACGATGAGCGTGCGGTCCGCGACGCCCGCGAGGCCGCGGGAGAGCGCGGCGGTGGGGACCTTGTCCCGGCCCTCGGCGCGGATGGCCTCGGCGATGCCGGGGATCTCCAGGTCCAGGACGGCGCGGGTGGCCTCGGGGGTGCGGTCGGTGGGCGAGACGCCCGTGCCGCCGGTGGTGACGATCACGTCGTAGCCCGCGGCGGCGCCGGCCCGCAGGGCCGCCTCCACGGGATCCCCGTCGGGCACGACCCGGGGGCCTTCGACGGCGAACCCGAGAGCGGCGAGCCCCTCGGCGACGAGGGGGCCGCCCCTGTCGGCGTACACACCGGCGGAGGCCCGGTTCGAGGCGGTCACGACGAGGGCGCGGTACCCGTCGGTGGCGGGAGCGGTCATGCGTCGGCCCCCGCCGGCGCGGGGCGCCGGTAGTCGCCGGACGTGCCGCCCGATTTCGCCTCGACGCGGACATCCGTGATCACCGCGCTCTTGTCGACCGCCTTGACCATGTCGATCACCGTGAGCGCGGCCACCGACACGGCGGTCAGGGCCTCCATCTCGACGCCCGTGCGGTCCGTCGTCCTCACGGTGGCCGTGATCTCGACCGCGTCGTCGGCGACGCTCAGATCGACCTTCACGCCGGAGACGGCCAGGGGGTGGCAGAGCGGGATCAGGTCCGGGGTGCGCTTGGCCCCCATGATCCCGGCGATGCGCGCGGTGGCGAGCGCGTCCCCCTTGGGGACGCCCTCACCCCTGAGGAGCTCGACGACACGCGGTGACACGAGGACCCGGCCGCTCGCCCGGGCGACACGTGCCGTGACGTCCTTCTCCGACACGTCGACCATGCGGGCCGCGCCCGCCTCGTCGATGTGCGTCAGCCTGTTCTGCGTACTCAACTCACTCCGCCTAGCGGTAGGGCGCCGGTTGCCCTCCCGTCCCGCGCCGGGCGCGGCGGGAGGCCCGGGGGAGCTCCCCCGGTAAGGCACAGCGCCAGATACCGTACCGCCACCGCGCCCGAGTCAGCGGAGGAGGATGACCTCGGCCTCCGTGCCGGGCTCGGCGGAGGTGACGTCCTCGGGCAGCACGATCAGGGCGTCCGCCTGCGCGAGAGCGGCGATCAGATGCGATCCGGGTCCCCCGACCGGAGTCACGGTGCCCGCCTGCGCGTCGTAGGTCCCGCGCAGGAACTGGCGCTTGCCGGACGGGGAGGCGAGCGGCTCGTCGGTGCTGAGCGTGGCCCGCACGGTCGGGCGGTGGACGTCCTCGATGCCCATGAGGGTCAGGATCGCCGGCCGCACGAACAGCTCGAAGGAGACGTACGAGGAGACCGGGTTGCCGGGCAGCGCCAGCAGCGGCGTGTGGTCGGGGCCGATCGTCCCGAAACCCTGCGGCTTGCCCGGCTGCATGGCGAGCCTGCGGAAGTCGACGCCGCCCCCGGACCCGCCCCCGTCACCCGCGGAGGACAGGGCCTCCTTGACCACGTCGTACGCGCCGACGCTCACACCGCCCGTGGTGACCACGATGTCGGCGCGGATCAGCTGGTCCTCGATCGTGGCCCGCAGCGTCCCGGCGTCGTCGGCGACCGCCGGCACGCGGTAGGCGATGGCCCCCGCGTCCCGGGCCGCCGCCGTCAGGGCGAAGCTGTTGGAGTCGTAGATCCGGCCGCCGCCGAGCTCCTCGCCCGGCTGTGCCAGCTCGCTGCCGGTGGACAGCACGACGACACGCGGCCGGGGCCGTACGCGCACGGTGGAGCGGCCGATCGCGGCGAGCAGGCCGATCTGGGGCGGCCCGACGACGGATCCCGCGCGCAGCGCGAGGTCGCCGGGCCGCACGTCGCTGCCCTTGGCCCGGACGTGGGCGCGGGGCTTGACGGAGCGGTGGACACGGACCTCGCCGCTCGCCCCCTCCGGGGCGTCGCTGTGGGCCCGCATGGTCTCGGCCGGGCCGCCGCCCGTGCCGCCGTCGGTCCACTCGACCGGGACGACGGCCTCGGCGCCGGCGGGCAGCGGGGCACCGGTCATGATGCGGGCGGCCTCGCCGGGCCCGACGGACCGGCCGCCGGCCAGACCTCCGTCGCCCGCCGCGACGTCACCGATGACGGTGAGGACGGCGGGGAACTCCTCGCTGGCGCCCTCGACATCGGAGATCCGGACGGCGTACCCGTCCATCGAGCTGTTGTCGAAGGGCGGCAGCGCGATGTGCACCACGACGTCCTCGACCAGGACGCATCCCTGCGCGTCGGGGAGTTGCAGCTCGATGGGCTCGAGCGGCTTCACCGCGGCGAGGATGTCGTCCAGGTGCTCGTCCACCGACCAGATCGTGCTGCTCAAACTGTCTACAACTCCTCGGTGACGTAACCGCGCAGCCAGGTCCTGAAGTCCGGACCCAGGTCCTCACGCTCGCACGCCAGTCGGACGATGGCACGCAGGTAGTCACCGCGGTCACCGGTGTCGTAGCGGCGGCCCTTGAAGACGACGCCGTGCACCGGGCCGCCGATCTTCTCGTCCTCGGCCAGCAGCTGGAGGGCGTCGGTGAGCTGGATCTCCCCGCCCCGGCCGGGCTCGGTCTGCCGCAGTATGCCGAAGACCGCGGGGTCCAGGACGTAGCGGCCGATGACGGCGAGGTTGCTGGGCGCCTCCGCACGGTCGGGCTTCTCGACGAGCCCGGTGACGCGGACGACGTCGCTGTCGGTGGTCGCCTCGGTGGCCGCGCAGCCGTACAGGTGGATCTGCGCGGGGTCGACCTCCATCAGGGCCACGACGCTGCCGCCCTCGCGCTCCTGGATCTCGACCATCCTGGCGAGCAGGGGGTCGCGCGGGTCGATGAGGTCGTCGCCGAGGAGGACGGCGAACGGCTGGTCGCCGACGTGCGGCGCGGCGCAGAGGACGGCGTGGCCGAGGCCGCGCGGGTCGCCCTGGCGTACGTAGTGCATGGTGGCCAGGTCGCTGGACTCCTGGACCTTGGAGAGGCGCTCGGCGTCTCCCTTGCGGGTCAGCGCGGACTCCAGCTCGTAGTTCCGGTCGAAGTGGTCCTCCAGGGGACGCTTGTTCCGGCCGGTGATCATCAGTACGTCGGAGAGGCCGGCCGCGACTGCTTCCTCGACGACGTACTGGATGGCGGGCTTGTCGACGACAGGCAGCATCTCTTTGGGAGTGGCCTTGGTGGCCGGCAGGAACCGGGTGCCGAGGCCTGCAGCTGGGATGACAGCTTTGCTGATCCTGGGGGGCGACTGAGTCATGCGCAGAACTCTAACGGGTGCGTATGGGGGGAAGGTGAGCGTCCGGTTAACTTCGTTCTCATACATCCACATATACGAACTTTGGGAGCATCCCGTGACCCCTGGCATGTCCGAAAAGGCGGCGTTGCGGCGCGAACTGCTCGCCGCGCGACGGCTCCTCACCCCTGAGGACGTGGGAAACGCCGCCGCGGTTCTCCGGGGGGCCGCGGAAGATCTCCCCGAGCTGACCGGCGCGCGGACCGTGGCGGCCTACGTGTCCGTGGGGCGGGAGCCGGGAACCCGCGCGCTCCTGGACGCCCTTTGGGCACGGGGCGTCCGCGTGCTGCTGCCGGTGCTCATGGAGGACGACGACCTGGACTGGGCCGTGTTCGAGGGCGCGGAGCACCTCGTGCCCGCCGGCCGGGGCCTGCTGGAGCCGGACGGTGCCCGCCTCGGGCCGCGGGCCGTCCTGGAGGCGGACGCGGTGCTGCTGCCGGGGCTGGCCGTGGACGTGCGGGGCATGCGGCTGGGGCGGGGCGGGGGCAGCTACGACCGGGTGCTGGCCCGGCTCGCGTCGGCCGGGGCGCATCCCGCCCTGGTCGTCCTCCTGTACGACGACGAGGTGGTCGCGCGGGTTCCGGTGGAACCGCACGACCACCCCGTGGATGCCGTGGTCACGCCCGCCGGAGCGAGGCGCTTCCCGCCCAGGGCGCGAGCCTAGGGTTTTCTGAGCTTCAGGCTGTCGACCGTGGACTTCTCGACCGCGTCCTGACCGAAGGACCAGTCGAGGAGTTCGCCCTCGACCCACTTGTCGGTCTGATCGGTGTAGTGCGAGCTGAACGCGTGCCCGGAGGCGCCGGTGAGGTTGATCCAGCGCGACTTGTCCCAGTCGCCCACGTTGACGACCATCCTCATCGACGGGACCCAGACGACCTCGTAGCCGCCCGCCGCGTTCCAGCCGGTGGCGTTGACCGCCGCCTCGCCGCCGCCGAGGTCCCAGGGGCCGCGGTTGAGGGCCCGCCGGAGAAGGCTGGGGCCTTCGGTGCCGAGCGTCTGGTTGCGCAGGTTCAGCTGGTGCAGCCGGCCCCAGCTCCAGGTGGACATGTCCTTGCCGAGCTCGGCGGTCAGCTCCCAGCGCGCGTCCTCCATGGCGCGGGCGAACAGCTCGTCACGGCTGCCGATCGCCTTCTCGCGGCCCTGGGCCGGGACCTTCCACCACGCGTTGTCCTGGTCGTCCAGGATGTTCCCGACCACCTCGTACCAGCGGTCGCCGCCGTCCGGCTGCGCGACGTCCGGAGCGCGCTGTCCGCATTCCCGGACGAACGTGTCCTGCTCGTCCACCGGCCCTGAGCCGGCGACCGGCCGCACGTTGATGCAGTCACCCTCGGCCCGCATCTCCTTGGGGAGCTTGTTGCCGAAGGCCAGCTTGAGGATGTTGCGCCAGACACCGTTGAAGTAGGCGGCGGCCGCCGAGTCGGAGTCCTGGGTGTAGTCCCAGTTCTCCAGGAGCTTCTGTGCCTCGCGGACGTTCTTGTCGTCGATGCCGATCTTCTTCAGCTCGGGCACCAGCTTCGCGGCGATCGCGCTCTGGTTGTCCATCTGCATCGTCTGCATGTCGTCGGTCGAGATCTTCTCGCCGCCGTCGATCTTCTTCTGGATCAGGTCGTTGATCCGCTGGCTGCGGACGCCGTAGCCCCAGTCCTTGGTGAGCATGTGCTCGTAGTCGTCACCGATGACCGCCTGGTTGGCGGTGACGATGTAGCCGCGGTCCGGGTCGTACTCGTACGGCAGCTCGTCGAAGGGGATGTACTCCTTCTCCCAGCCGTACTTGGAGGTCCAGCCGGGGCTCGGCGTGGTGCCGTCGCCCTGCTTGCGGACCGGGATGCTGCCCGGCGCCTGGTAGCCGATGTGGCCCTTGGTGTCCGCGTAGATGATGTTCTGCGAGGGCACCTCGAAGTTGGCGGCGGCCTTGCGGAAGGTCGTGAAGTCCTTGGCCCGGTTGAGCTGGAAGACCGCGTCCATGGACCTGCCCGGCTTGAGCGCCGTCCACTTCAGGGCGACGCCGTACCCGTCGCCGCGGTCGGGCGCGTTGGTGGTGACGGGGGCCTTCTTGCCGACCTTCGTCAGCTCGTCGCTGCGGTCGGACACCAGCGGACCGTTGTTGGTCTCGCGCACGGTGATCTTCCGGCTCTTCCCGCCCGCGACCTTGATGGTCTCGTCCCGGGTGACGAAGGGCTCGGTCCTGCCGTCGTACTGGTAGCCGTCGGCGGAGACCTTCTCCAGGAAGAGGTCGGTGACGTCGGCCCCGAGGTTGGTGAAGCCCCAGGCGATGTCCTGGTTGTGGCCGATGATCACGCCGGGCATCCCGGAGAACGTGTAGCCCGCCGTGTCGTACCGGCACGTGTCGGAGAGCTGACGGCAGTGCAGCCCCATCTGGTACCAGAGCGAGGGGAGCTGGGGCGCCAGGTGCGGGTCGTTGGCCAGCAGGGCCTTGCCGGTCGTCGTGTACTTGCCGGAGACGACCCAGGAGTTCGACCCGATGCCGTTGCCGTTGGGTCCGAGCAGCGCCGGGATCTCGTCCAGGGTGTCGGAGAGCGCGGAGAGCTGGCTGTTCAGGCCCTCGGTCGCGCCCTCGGCGGTCTGGCCGCCGATGTCGCCGGACGGTTCGGCCTCCGGGTCGTACTTGCCGGTGACCGGGGACACCGCGCCCCGCTCGACGATCGGCTTGTTCCGCTCGTACGGGTAGTCCGGGTAGAGGTCCCCGATCTGCTCCTTGCTGAGCCGGCTGGTCATCAGCGAGCGGTCGATCTCGTCCTGCATGTTGCCGCGCAGGTCCCAGGCCATCGCCTTCAGCCAGGCGACCGAGTCGACCGGGGTCCACTCGGTGGGCTTGTAGTCGTTGGTCAGGCCGAGTGCCGCGTACTCGACGGAGATGTCCTTGCCGTCCTTGCCTTCCAGGTACGCGTTCACCCCCTCCGCGTACGCCTGGAGGTTCTTCTTGGTGTCCTCGTCCAGGACCGTGTCGTACTCCTCCTGGGCGACCTTGCGCCAGCCCAGCGTGCGCAGGAAGGAGTCGGTCTCGACCTGGCCGGAGCCGAACATCTCGGAGAGGCGTCCCGCCGTCATGTGACGGCGTACGTCCATCTCCCAGAAGCGGTCCTGGGCCTGCACGAAGCCCTGGGCGCGGAAGAGGTCGCTGTCGTTGTCGGCGTAGATCTGAGGGATCCCGTAGGCGTCGCGGCGGACGTCGACGTCACCGGAGAGGCCCTTGAGATCTATCGACCCGGTGGTCTGCGGGTACGAGGCCCGGACCGTGGAAACGGACCAGTACGCGCCGTACCCGACACCCGCGACAAGCGCCAGCACCAGGACGATCACGAACAGGCGGGCGCGTCGCCCCTTCTTCCTGCCGGTCTTCTTCGCATCGGAAGACCCGGAAGGGGCGGTTGTGTTGGCGGGCATCGCTGTCCTTCGAGGGGCAGGGTGGTCCTGGGAGTGCAGGAGCAACCATAGGCGCCCCGCCGAAGCCACTCGGACGCGGTATGGGGATGCATCCATTTGCGCACCGGTTCGCACGAACACTCGAAGGCGTCAAGAAAGCGTTAAAGATTAGGTAAGGTAACGAAGTACTGGCCGCCGGAGGCCGATCCGGAAGGCGTACGCAGGGAAGGAACGGACCCTGACTGTCCACGCGCTCAACGAGCTCCTGCTCGTCTGCTCACTCGTCCTGCTGGTCGCCGTGGCGGCCGTCCGCATCTCGTCCCGCAGCGGGCTCCCCAGCCTGCTCCTGTACCTCGGCATCGGGATCGCCATGGGGCAGGACGGCATCTTCGACGTCAAGTTCGACAACGCCGAGCTGACCCAGGTGATCGGCTACGCCGCCCTGGTCGTCATCCTGGCCGAGGGCGGGCTGGGCACGAAGTGGAAAGAAGTGAAGCCCGCGCTTCCGGCGGCAGCCGTGCTCTCGACCGTCGGCGTGGGCATCAGTGTGGGCGTCACCGCGAGCGCGGCGCACTACCTCGTCGGCCTCGACTGGCGGCAGGCACTGATCATCGGCGCCGTCGTCTCCTCCACCGACGCCGCGGCGGTCTTCTCCGTACTGCGCAAGGTCCCGCTCCCCTCCCGCATCACCGGCGTCCTGGAGGCCGAGTCCGGCTTCAACGACGCCCCCGTGGTCATCCTGGTGGTGGCGTTCTCCGCCGTCGGCCCCGTGGAGCACTGGTACGTGCTGGTCGGCGAGATAGCCCTGGAGCTGGCCATCGGCGCCGCGATCGGCCTCGCTGTGGGATGGCTCGGGGCCTACGGCATCCGCCACGTGGCACTGCCCGCCTCCGGGCTCTACCCCATCGCCGTGATGGCCATCGCCGTGACCGCCTACGCGGCGGGCGCCATGGCCCACGGCAGTGGCTTCCTGGCCGTCTACCTGGCCGCGATGGTGCTCGGCAACTCCAAGCTCCCCCACTGGCCGGCCACCAGGGGCTTCGCCGACGGACTCGGCTGGCTGGCCCAGATCGGCATGTTCGTCCTGCTCGGCCTGCTGGTCACCCCGCACGACCTGATCGACGACTTCTGGCCCGCCGTGGTCGTGGGACTGGTCCTGACCGCCGTCGCCCGGCCGCTGTCGGTCTTCCTCAGCCTCGCGCCGTTCCGCCTGCCCAAACGCGAGATGACCCTGATGTCCTGGGCCGGACTGCGCGGGGCCGTCCCCATCATCCTGGCGACCATCCCCATGGTGTCCGGGATCGACGGCAGCACCCGGGTCTTCAACATCGTCTTCGTGCTCGTCATCGTCTACACGCTGATCCAGGGCCCCACGCTGCCCTGGCTGGCGAGGGCCCTGAAGATCGCCGAGGTCCCGTCCGAGACCGCGGACCTCGGCATCGAGTCGGCGCCTCTGGAGCGGCTGCGCGGCCACCTGCTCTCCGTCGCCGTCCCCGGCAGGTCCAAGATGCACGGCGTCGAGGTGGCGGAGCTCCGGCTGCCCGCGGGCGCCGCGGTCACCCTCGTCGTACGGGACGGGACGAGCTTCGTGCCCGCCCCCTCGACCGTGCTGCGGCGCGGGGACGAACTGCTGGTCGTCGCGACCGACCCGGTGCGCGACGCCACGGAGGCACGGCTGCGGGCGGTCGGCGAGGGCGGAAAGCTGGCCGGCTGGCTGGGCACGGGCGGCACGGCGCGGCAGGGCGCGGGCCCCGCGCCGGTGTCGCAGCTCCAGAAACCTCCCGGCAGGACGGCCAAGGGCGGCGAGGGCCGCCCGGGGGACAAGGCGGGCGGCAGACGCGCCCACCACTGACCGTGGACGGCGACAGGTCCCTGCCCGCATTCGCAGGTGTGCGCGGGCAGGGACCTGTAACATGAAGGACCGGATCTCTTGATCCACACGATTCGAACTTGATCGACCAACTCTGCCTGACGCAGAGCTGGCGCGACCGTATGGCGGTCGTGGCGCCTTCGCCTCTGGAGCGAGCGCCCGGCATCTACCGCAGTCCCGCGCGAAGAGGACAGCTCTCGGCAGCCCCCGCACGCTCCCGCACCCCGGTGCGGGCCGCCCCGGGAGCACGGCCACCAGGCGGCAGAAAGGCAAGGACCGTGGCGTCCACGGTCTCCGACCGCCCCGGTTACGGGCAGTTGCTGCGCACCCCGGGTGCGTGGACCTTCCTCCTCCCGGGCTTCGCCGCCCGGCAGCCCTTCGCGATGCTCACCATCGGCATCGTGCTGCTGGTGCAGCACACCACCGGCTCCTACGGCAGTGCGGGCGCCGTGGCCGCCTTCTCCGGGGTCTCCATGGCCCTGTTCGCCCCGCAGAGCGGCAGGCTCGCCGACCGGTTCGGCCAGCGGGCCGTGCTGCTGCCCGGTGTCCTGGTGCACGCGGTGTCCGTCGGCGCCCTCACCGCGCTCGCCCTGGCGGACGCGCCCCTGTGGGCGCTGTTCCTGGCCGCGGTGCCCACGGGGGCCTCCATTCCCCAGGTGGGGCCCATGGTGCGGGCCCGCTGGGCCGCCCGGCTCGACGCCGCGCCGGGGCGCCCGGCCTCCCCGCTGATGGCCACGGCCGCCGCCTTCGAGTCCGTGACGGACGAATTCACCTTCGTCATCGGGCCGGTGCTCGCGACGGCGCTGTGCACCGGCGTGCACCCGGCGGCCGGGCTGGTCGCCGAGGGGGCGCTGACACTGATCGGCGGCGTACTGTTCGCCGCCCAGCGCTCCACCCAGCCCGCCCCCAGGGGCGCCGCGACGGCGGCCGAACCGCACCGCTCAGCGCTCTCCGTGCCCGGCGTCCGGGTCCTCGCGGTCTCCTTCCTGGGCATCGGCGCCGTCTTCGGCGGCATGCAGGTCTCCCTGACGGCGTTCTCGGAGGAGATCGGCCGCCCCGGCGTGAACGGGCTGCTGTACGGGATCTTCGCGGCCGGCAACATGCTCGCCGGTATCGCCTGCGGTGCCATCGCGTGGAAGAGCGGCCCGCGCCGTCGGCTGATCGTCGGCTACGCGGCCCTGACACTGACCGCGTCCGGCCTCTGGGCCGTGCACTCCGTACCGCTGCTGGCGGGACTCGGACTCCTGGTCGGACTGTGCATCGCCCCCGCGCTGATCAGCGGTTACACCCTCGTCGACGCGCTGGTGCCCGCGTCCGCGAGGACCGAGGCCTTCACCTGGCTGACCGGCGCGGTGGCGCTCGGCCAGGCGGCCGCCGTCACCGTGGCCGGCCAGCTCGCCGACGCCCACGGCGCGAGTACGGGTTTCCTGGTGCCCCTGACCGGTACGGTGCTGGCCCTGGCGACCCTGCTCGCCCTGCGTTCACGCCTGACACCGCCGCCCGCGGGACGGACCGTGGCGCGTGGGATCGGTCACCGCGAGCCGGTCACGGTGGACTGATCGCTCGGAATACGTCAGTATGGAACGTCGTTAGCACTCACTGAGTGAGAGTGCCAGGAGGAGCAAGTGCCGACCTATCAGTACCAGTGCACCGAGTGTGGCGAGGGCCTCGAAGCGGTGCAGAAGTTCACCGATGATGCCCTGACCGTGTGCCCGAACTGCGAGGGACGCCTGAAGAAGGTGTTCTCGGCCGTCGGCATCGTCTTCAAGGGATCCGGTTTCTACCGGAACGACAGCCGCGGCTCCTCGTCGAGCAGCACGCCGGCCACGTCGTCCTCCAAGACGTCCGACTCGTCCACCGGGTCGTCCTCGTCGAAGCCGGACGCCAAGCCGGCCGCTTCGACGCCGTCGTCGACCTCCTCCTCGGCTTCCTCCACGTCGTCGAGCGGTACGTCGGCCGCCTGAGGCCGCCCGCGGAACCCACACGTCCCACCCGGACCCCGCCGATCGACTCGGCGGGGTCCCGGTCGTGCGCGCCCGGTTAGTGTGACCGCATGGTGAACGCGGAGACGGACATGGGAACGGGCGCGGAGACGGCCGAGGCCGACATCGGTGTCATCGGCGGATCGGGTTTCTACTCCTTCCTCGACGAGGTGACCGAGGTCGAGGTGGACACCCCCTACGGGCCGCCGAGCGACTCCCTCTTCCTCGGCGAACTGGCGGGCCGCCGGGTGGCCTTCCTCCCCCGCCACGGCCGCGGCCACCACCTCCCGCCGCACCGGATCAACTACCGCGCCAACCTGTGGGCCCTGCGTTCCGTCGGCGTACGCCAGGTACTGGGCCCCTGCGCCGTCGGCGGCCTGCGCCCGGAGTACGGACCGGGCACCCTGCTCGTCCCCGACCAGATGGTCGACCGCACCAAGGCCCGCGTCCAGACGTTCTACGACGGCGAGCGCCGGGGCGACGGCGCCGAGCCGAAGGTGGTGCACCTGGGCTTCGCCGACCCGTACTGCCCCGAGGGGCGCAAGGCGGCCCTGGCTGCGGCGCGGGGACGTGACTGGGAGCCGGTGGACGGCGGAACCCTGGTCGTGGTCGAGGGCCCGCGCTTCTCGACCCGCGCGGAGTCCCGCTGGCACGCGGCGATGGGCTGGTCGGTCGTGGGGATGACGGGACACCCGGAGGCAGTGCTCGCCCGTGAACTGAACCTCTGCTACACGACACTGACGCTGGTGACGGACCTCGACGCGGGGGCCGAGGCCGGCGAGGGCGTGAGCCACACGGAGGTGCTGGAGGTCTTCGCGGCCAACGTGGACCGGATGCGGTCGGTGCTCTTCGACGCGGTGGCCGCGCTGCCGGCGGACGGGGACCGCGACTGCGTCTGCGCACACGCGCTGGACGGGATCGACACGGGGATCGACCTGCCGTAACGGAGCGCCCGGCCCCTCGTCACACGGGACGCGCACGCCTCCGGCGCGGTCGGGCTGCGAGCGGGCGCGCCGGCCTGAGAGCGGGACGGCCCGGCGCGCGGCGGGGCGGGCGAGATGCGGCTCCGCGCGGGGCGGGTTGGGTTTGGCTTCGCGCGGGCACGGGTCGGGTTCGGGCTCGGGCGGGCGGGTCCGGTTTAGCTTCGCGCGGGCACGGGGCGGAGTCGGCCCAGCTCGGCGCGAGCGGGGGCGGGGCGGTTCGGGCTCGCGCGGGCGGGGTTCGGTTCGGGCTCAGGCAGGCGGGGTTGGGCTTCGCACAGGTCGGGTCAGGTTTGGCTTCGCGCGGGCGGGTTCGGGCTCGCGCGGGCGGGGCGGTTCGGTCTCGGGCAGGCAGGGTTGGGCTTCGCACTGGCGCGAGTCGAGTTCGCTTCGGGCTCGGGCGGGCCGGGTCCGGTCCGGCTTCGTGCGGGCGGGGCGGTTTGGCCTCGCGCGGGCACAAGTCGGGTTCGGTTCGAGCTCGGGCGGGCCGGGTCCGGATCGGCTTCGCTCGGGCCCGGAGGTCCGGCCCACCTCCCGCTCCCGCGCACCGGCTGGTCGCCCAGCTCCCGCATACGGACGGGCCGCCCAGCTCCCTCACGCGGACGCCCGGTCCAACTCAAGTGCACGGGCGGACGGTCCAACCCAACCGGACGGGCAGCCGGTCCTCGACGCACACGGACGGCTGGTCCTTCCCACGCACACGGACGGCTGGTCCTTCTCATGCGTACGGGTGGCCGGGTTGTCCACATCGTGCGGGTTGTCCACAGGGGCGAGCGGAGTTTTCGCGGAGGGGGAATCGTGAGGGGAGTTCGGCGGGTCCGTTCCGCTGATCTCCTCTCAGATTCTCGTCCGACAGGTGGTGTTGGCCATGTTCCCTTCGGTGCCCGATGCACGTCCCGCTCCTCCCGCGCCCTGCGGGGTCCCGCCCTTCGGACCCCTGCGGGTGAGGGGCGGCGGTGCCCGACGGATCCGGCGGGCGCTGCGCGGCCAGCGCCGGGCACTGGCCGCGGGATTCGCTCTGGCCTGCGCCGTGCTGGCCGTCTCGGGGCCGGGGGGCGGCAAGGGAGCCGTCGCGGTCGCCGGGGGCTCACCACCGGGCTCCGAAGGGCGCGCCGTCCGGCTGGTGTCCGCTCCGGTGCGGATCTCCGACGCCGCGACGGTCGGGCTGCTGCGGCCCGGCGACCGTGTCGACGTGATCGCCGCGGTCGACGGGGAGACCGACGCCAGGGTGGTGGCACGCGATGTCCGGGTGGCCGAGGTCCCGCGCGGTGCGGGTGGCCACGAGGCCTCGTTCCCGGAGGCCGTCGGCGGGGCGGGCCCCGGCAGCGGCGCCCTGGTGGTCCTGTCCGTCGAGCGGGACACGGCGGCGGCGCTGGCCGGTGCCGGTGCCGCGGGACGGCTGGCGGTGGCGGTGTCCCATGCCGAATAGAACAGGTATCGCCTCGACTCACCCGTCGGAGGTACCCGATTGGACAGTGAGGTCCCCTGCCGCCTTAGGTGGCGCCCTATGCGGCGGGGCGGTTCGCTCCTCTGACGGCACGCCCAGAGGAAGGCTCACGCGTGAGCGAGCAGAAGACCGGCCTGCTGGAGGGGTTCAAAGCCTTCCTGACGCGCGGCAATGTGATCGACCTGGCGGTCGCCGTCGTCATCGGCGCCGCCTTCACGAACGTGGTGAACGCGGTCGTGAAGGGACTCATCAATCCGGTGGTCGGCGCCTTCGGCACCCAGGACCTGGAGAAGTACACGTCCTGCCTCCAGGGCCCCTGCGCGGTGGACCCGGGGACGGGCAGGACGGAGGGCATCGAGATCCTGTGGGGCTCGGTGCTGAGCGCGGCCCTCAGCTTCCTGATCACCGGGGCCGTCGTCTATTTCCTGATGGTCCTGCCGATGGCGAAGTACCTCGCCAGGCGCGCGGCCGCCCAGGCGGCGAAGGAGGGCGTGCGGGAGACGCTGGAGGTGAGCGAGCTGGAGGTACTGAAGGAGATCCGGGACGTGCTCGTCGCCCAGCGGGGGCAGGCGTAGCCCATCGGGTCCGCCCCCGGCCGAGACGGTCAGATGTGGTGGGGCGGCTTCTCGTCCAGGAAGCGCGAGAGGTCCGCAGCGCCTCCGGCGGGAGCCCGCTCACCCCACCCCCGGTCCGTGTCGTCCGAGGACTGCCGGTCCAGCGGATCGTCGAAGATCAGAGCCGGCGGCTTCGGCCTGGACTCCTGGGGCGGCCGCTGCTGCGGCGGCTTCGATTCTCGCGGTCCGGGGGCGGGGGCGGTACTCATACCTCCAGGGTACGGCTGAGCTCAGCGGTCCTTCGGGTCCAGCAGCCACAACCCCAGCACGACGAGGAACGACAGGCACAGGAAGCCGGCACCCCACCAGGCCGTTCCCGTGTCGCCCTCCATCCACAGGTTGACGACCTCCGTGAGGGCCCACAGCTGACCGATGACGACGCTCATCGCCAGCACGAGCCGGGCGGTGAGTTTCGCGGACCGCTCGGGTTCCTGCTCCGAGCCCGCACCGGGCCCGGGGCCGGTGTGGCGCACACGCGGGTCGGCGTAGCCGCTGGTGGGCCGGATCTGGGGGTAGCGCTCGTGGACGGGCCGGTTCAGCTCGGCGCGCGCGCTGCCCGGGTGGTAGTCGGGATACGCCTGCCCGGGAGAGCCGGGGGGCCGTGGTGGTTCGACGGGGTCCAGGGGCTCGGTCATGACCGTGTCCCCGTGGCCGTGGCGTCGGAGGGCGCGGGCGGCGCCTCGGCCCCGCCTTTCGTACCGGGGCAGCCGATGCGTGCGGCGAGGTCGGGGCGCTCGTCGCGGAGCTGGCGGCACAGCCCCTCCTCGATGCTCTCCCCCGAGCGGGTGGTGCCGACGGCCCAGATGCTCCCGTCCTCCAGCTCGGTCAGCGCCACCTTGGGCAGGCCTCGGGGAGGCGGGCCGGCGGTGACCTCACCGGTGCGGGCGTCGAAGACTCCCTCGTGGCAGGGGCAGTAGAGCTCGCCCTCCGCGCCCCGGTCCTTGCGCCAGAGCACGGCGCAGGCCAGATGGGTGCAGACCGCGGAGTAGCCGACGAGTGTGCCGTCGTTCATCCGTACGGCGACCGCCCGGTCCTCCTCGCCGGGGTAGCGGAAGGCGAGGGACTCGCCGGGCGGCAGCTGGGCGGCGATCCGCTTCGGGGCCGGCGCCTTCCCGTTCTCCGTCTCGCCGTGCCGGTGGAGGATGCCGCCCGCCACGGCGAGACCGCCCACGGCGAGGCCGCCGGAGACGGTGGCGACGATCCGGAGGTAGTCGCGCCGGGTGGTCAGGGAGTCCGCGGCGATCCTGTCGTGGAGCGCTTCCCTGGGGTCGCTCCCGGAGCCGTGGCCGGGGCCGGACGGCTGCGGCTGCTCGGTGACGCTCATCGGCGGACGTCCTTCCCGTTGATCTCGACGACGGGGAGACCGCCGGGTACGGGCCACTGGACCCGCTCCGCGGGCACGACCATGGCCACTCCGGTCCGGACCTCGCTCTGGCCGAAGACGAAGGTGTCGGCGACCTGCACACCGGGGCGTTCCGCCTGGAGCTCCTCGACGGTGCCGTAGAAGAGGGCGCCGGTCGGGCAGACCGTGGCGCACATGGGAGCGAGCCCGTAGGCGGTGCGGTCGTAGCAGAGGTTGCACTTCATCTGCAGCTTCGCCTGGAGGTCGATCTTCGGGACGCCGAAGGGGCAGGCGTTCACACAGTTGGCGCAGCCGATGCAGCGGGTGGTGTCGGCCTGCTGCACGACACCGTCGGCGGTGACCAGGATCGCGTCGGCCGGACAGACCTCGGCGCAGGGAGCCACCGGGTCCTCGCAGTGCATACAGACCGTGGGAAGGGAGGCGACGGATGAGCCCTCGTCGGTGTAGTCGAGGTGGATCATGGATTTACCGCGGTGGGAGTCGCATTCCCGGCAGGCGGAGACGCAGGCCTGGCAGCCGATGCAGCGCCCCGGGTCGATGAAGATCGTTCTGCCCATCATCCGGGCATCAGCCCCTTTCCGAGGTGCCGCGGCCCTGGGGGGCCGTGGGCGGCAGCGGGTCGGTACGGGAGACCTGGGTCTCGGGGTAGGCGACGTGGCCGGGCGCCACCGGGGGCGCGGGGACCTCGTCGATCGCTCCGGCGTGCTCGATGCGGCAGGCGCAGACCTTGTACTCGGGGATCTTGGAGCGGGGGTCGAGGGCGTCGATGGTCAGTGCGTTGGCCGCGGTGGGGACGGGCCAGTGGTAGGGGATGAACACCGTGTCGGGCCGGATCGCCTCGGTGACCAGGGCGGGGAAGACCTCGCTGCCCCGCCGGGTGACGACACGGACGGGTTCGCCGTTGCGGAATCCGTGGGAGGGGTGGACCTCGGCCCAGGGGCGGGGGGTCTGTTCGACGAGCGCGCCCAGCCGGCGGGTCTGGTTGCCGGAGAGGAAGTGGGCGACGGTGCGGCCCGTGGTCAGCGTCATCGGGTGGTCGTCGTCGTACGGGTCCGCGGGCGGGTGCCATTCGACGACCTGCATGTGGATCCTGCCGTCGGCGTGGTAGGTCGTGCCGTCCTCGAACAGCCGGGGGGTGCCGGGGTGGTCGGTGGACGGGCAGGGCCAGGAGATCCCGCCGGTCTCCTCGAGCCGTTCGTAGGTGATGCCGGAGTAGTCGATGATGGTGCCCGCGGAGGCCCTGCGGAGTTCGTCGAAGACCTCGCGGGAGCCGCTGAACGCGAATTTGTCCCCGGCCCCGAGGCGGCGGGCGATCTCGCACATCACCCAGGTGTCGGTCCGTACGCCGGAGGGCGGTTCCTGCGCCTTGTTGTGCTTGACGACCCGGGCCTCGGCGTTGGCCATCACTCCTTCGTCCTCGGCCCAGATGGTGACGGGGAAGACGACGTGCGCGTTGGCGGCGGTCTCGGAGAGGAAGAAGTCGAACTGGGCGTGGAACTCGGTCGTGTCGTATCCCTCCTTGACCACGGCGTAGTTGGGGAGGGAGACGAACGGGTTGTTGCAGATGCCGATGAGGCCCCGGATCTCACGGCGCTGCATCTGCCAGACCATTTCCATCATCGAGGTTCCGGCGGCGGGGAGTTCGGACTCCTCGATGCCCCACACCTCGCAGATCTGCCGGCGGTGTTCCTCGTTGAGGATGGAGCGCCCGCCGGGGAGGAGGTCGGCCTTCTGGCCGTGTTCGCGCCCTCCCTGGCCGTTGCCCTGCCCGGTGAGGGTGCCGTAGCCGGCGCCGGGTTTGCCGATGTGGCCCGTGGCGGCGCAGAGGTTGATGACGCTGAGGCAGTTCTCGACGCCCTGCGTGTGGTGCTCGATACCCCGGGCGTGGAAGGCCATGGCCTTCGGGGCGCGGGCGAAGGCGCGGGCGACCTGCACGATCTGCTCGGCGGGGATCCCGCAGATCGCGGCGGCCCGGGACGGGGGGTACTGGGCGACGTTGGCCTTGACCTCCTCCCAGCCCGAGGCGTGGGCGGCGAGGTAGGCCTCGTCGGTGAGGCCCTCCTCGATGACCACGTTCAGCACCGAGTTGAAGAAGGCCGAGTCGGTGCCGGACTTGAGCGCGACGTGGATGTCGGCGGTGCGCGCGACCGCCGTCTCACGCGGGTCGATCACGATCAGGGTGGCGCCGCGGTCCCGGGCCCCCCAGACGTACTGCGTCAGCACGGGGAAGCACTCGCCGACGTTGGCCCCGGCGAGCAGGAGGCAGTCGGTGAGCAGGATGTCGGAGAAGGGGTTGCCGGCCCGGTCGATGTTGAAGGCGAGCTTGTTGGCACCGGCGGCGCTCACCATGCAGAGCCGGCCGTTGTAGTCGACGTGCCGGGTCTTCAGCGCCACCCGGGCGAACTTCCCGACCAGGTAGGTCTTCTCCGAGAAGAGGCTGGCCCCGCCGAGCACGCCGAAGGCGTCGCGCCCGTGGGCCTGCTGGATGCGCCGGATCTCGGAGACGGTGAAGTCGAGCGCCTCGTCCCAGGAGACCTCCCGCAGTTCCTCGTCGCGGGAGCGGCGCATGAGGGGGGCGGTGAGCCGGTCCGGGTGGTTGACCTGCTGGTAGGCGTTGATGCCCTTGGGGCAGAGCCGCATGCGGTTGATGTCGTGGTTGCGGGGCTCCACACCGAAGACCTTGCCGCCGTGGTCCACCCGGAGGTACATCCCGCACTGGACCCCGCAGAAGCAGCAGTGGGTCGGGACGAGCGTCTCGCCGTTCTGGTCGGCGTGCCACCGGTCGGCCGGGATGCCGCCCGCGTCCCGGAATCCGCGGGTGCCCGGCGGGGCGAGGGAGGGGTCGAGGGGGACGACCGTACGGCCGTCGGCTGCGCGTGGGTCCGCGGTCACTTGAAGCCCTTCTTGACCTGGGTGAGATAGGCGTTGCCGCGCAGTACCCGCTTGCAGCGGGGGCAGTACTCGGCCCACGCGTCGAAGCCGAGTTCGAGGTCCTGCATGGTGCCGCGCAGGTTCTTGACGTACGGCCCGGTGTCGATGGGTTCCTCGCAGCGCCGGCAGGCGAAGACCTCGTCGTCCTGGCGGTCGGTGTACTTGAAGAGCTGCATGCCGACCGCTGCCGGGCGCTGCACGATGTGGAAGAACTTCCCGAAGGGGATGTAGATGAGGGTGAAGACCACCGCGACCATGTGGAGGACCGCGAGGAACTGGTAGCCGCCGCCGTGCAGGAAGATCGAGGAGAAGGTGAGCAGCAGGCCGGTCACCGAGATGATGATCAGGGCGAGCAGCGGCACCATGTCGTAGGCGAACCGCTGCCCGGTGATGGCCCCGCGGTCCTTCATGCGGCGCCAGAGGAAGTAGCCCGCGCCGGGGATGACCAGGACAGCGGCGATGTCCAGGCCGTGGAACATCAGCCAGCCGATGAAGTTCAGGGAGTCGAAGCCGAGGATCTTGACGCCCCAGAGGCGCATCTCGTAGCCGGGCCCCGAGCCGCTGCCCGAGGTGAAGGTGAACCAGCCCCAGGTCAGCGGGAAGGTGATCAGGGCGGCGAGGACGCAGCCCCAGAAGATGAGCTGGTGGGCGGCCCAGCGGGCGTGGGAACGGGCTCCGAGGAACTTCTGGAAGCCCAGATAGGTCGCGGCCATCTTCGGCAGGGCGGTGGGTGCCCTGCGGAAGTTCTCGGCCGAGAACAGGCTGCCCCAGCCCTTCCTGAAGAGCCGTCGGGCGCCGGGGGCGGAGACCCAGACCGTGTAGCGGTAGGCGACGCCGAAGGCCAGGAAGACGGTGGCGACGGAGTACGGCAGCAGCGCGGAGTCGAAGTCGTGCAGCAGGCGGCTGCCGAGGACGATCGCGAGGATCAGCAGGCCGGACACGACGGCGCCGGCCAGGGTCGCACGGCCCGGGACCGATCGCGGGAGGCTCTGGACGGCCCGCTCGGCGACGGAGCGCCCCTTGCCGGTCAGCCGGCCGCCCGGCCCGCCGGAGGCGCCGGACGTGCCGGTGCGGGCACCGGGCTCGGACTGCTCGGCTGCGGCGGGCGGTTCTGGTGGCTCGGTCACCCGGCCACCGTAGGACCAGAATAGGCGTTCGGTCCCGTTATGTACCCCTACGGTGTAGTGGCGTCGCCCGAGTGGCCCGCGTACCGGCGAGCCGTGACCGGCCTCCGTCCTCCGGCCGCCGCCTGTACGTTCGCCGGTACGGACGCGCCCCGCCGAACCACGAGGAGCTCGACATGACCGAGGAACCGCCCGGCCCCGGCCCGCTGGACGCGCTGACCGACGTGCCCGGGATCCGCGTCGGGCACGCCGCGGTTCCGGGTGAGCTCGCGCTCAGCGGTACCACCGTCGTCCTCGCGCCCGAGGGCGGAGCCGTGGCGGCCGTCGACGTACGCGGAGGCGGCCCCGGCACCAGGGAGACGGACGCGCTCGACCCGCGCAATCTGGTGCAGAGGATCGACGCGGTCGTCCTGACCGGCGGCAGCGCGTACGGCCTCGACGCCGCGGCGGGGGTGATGGCCTGGCTGGAGGAGCGGGGCCGCGGTGTCCGGGTCGGCCCGGACCCCTCCCAGGTGGTGCCGGTGGTCCCGGCGGCCTGCCTCTTCGACCTGGGCCGGGGCGGCGACTGGCGGGCCCGCCCCGACGCGTCGACCGGCCGCGCCGCCGTGGAGGCCGCCGCCGCCTCCGGATCCGGCGCACCCGTCCCCGAGGGCACGGTGGGCGCCGGAACGGGAGCGGTGGCCGGACAGATCAAGGGCGGGGTCGGCACGGCGAGCGTGCGCCTGCCCTCCGGGACCACGGTCGCCGCGCTCGCCGTGGTCAACGCGGCGGGATCCGTCGTCGATCCGCGGACGGGGGTGCTCTACGGGGAGTACGGCGCGGGAGAGCCGCCCGCGCACCCCGCCCCCTCGGTGCACGAGGCCGCGCGGCGGCGGCTGGCCGGCCTCGCGCACCGAGGGGGCGCGGCCGGGAACCCGGCGGACAGCGGGAGCGCCCCCGGCGGCGGGACGCACGGCGCACCGGGCAACGGCGTCCTCAACACCACGATCGCCGTCGTCGCCACCGACGCCGTCCTCACCCGGGCCCAGGCACAGAAGCTCGCGGGCACGGCGCACGACGGCCTGGCGCGGGCCGTCCGGCCGGTGCACCTGCTCACCGACGGGGACACCGTCTTCGCGCTCTCCACGGGCCGGCTGCCGCTGCCCGCCGAGCCCGTCCCCGCGCTCAACGACATCCTGGCGGCGGGCGCGGACGCCCTCGCCCGCGCCGTCGTGAAGGCCGCCAGGGCGGCCAGGGGTGCCGACGGCCCCGGTGGCGTGTTCCCCTCGTACAGCGAGCTCTACGGCACGCCCTGAGCGAGCCGGGAACCTCGCGCGCGGTGTTCCGGGCGGGCCGGGAACTTTCCGCGTACGCGGTACGTTTTTTGCGAACCCCGGTCACGATGTCAGACCCAGGGACTACGTTATGCACGCATCGGGTAACACGCGGCAACGGCCTGGAGACAGCACCTTGAGCGATCCGTACGAGACAACCGAGCAGCACCTCGAGCGACTCCTGCGATGCGCCCTCAACTCCTTCGACCTCTCCGACACCACGGTCGACCGGCTCGGGACGGCGCTGGCGCACAGCAGCGCCCTGCACTCGTCCCACCACAGCTCCGTGCTGCACCGGGAGACCTACCGGCACACCTATCTGCTCTCCGACGGCACCACGCTCACCCTGTGGGAGCTGGTGCACGGCGGCGGCCGGGACATCCCGGCCCCCCGCCGCCACGAGCTGTACGACGACGAGGCCGACGCCCAGCTCGCCGCCGCGCGTCTGGCCGGCAGCCTCTGGGACACCCCGGTCCTCGGCGACGACAGCCTGCGGGAGGACCTGGAGGCGTTCACGCTGCTCATGACCGTCCCCCCGGCTCCCCTGCCCCGGACGTACGCCCCGGACAACTCGGCGGACCACGCCCGCCGCGTCCTGCGCCGGGCGGAGAACGGCGACCGGCCGGGCGCCGAGACGGCCGGGCTGCTCCGGGCGGCCTTCGCGCACCACATCACCCAGGTCTTCGGGCGCCAGTACCGCGTCGACGGACGGGACGCCGGCTTCACGCTCTACGAGCACGCCTTCCTCCTCCTGGACGGCAGGGAGACGAGCCTCTGGGAGGTCGAGCACACCGCCACCCCCGACGGCCGCCACATGTGCGAGGTCTACGACGACGAGCAGACGGCGCGCCTGGCGATGGAGGACCGCACCCGCATCTGCTGACGGCGACCACGGATCACCCATCAGGCCGGATCCTGACCTGATCAGGCGTCATCCTGGACCCATGACGGACACCCCCGCACGGCTCCTGCGCCTGCTGTCGCTCCTCCAGACACCGAGGGAGTGGCCGGGCAGCGAGCTGGCCGGCCGGCTGGAGGTCAGCCCGCGCACGATCCGCCGTGACATCGACCGGCTCCGCGACCTCGGCTATCCCGTCCAGGCCTCGCGTGGTTCGGTCGGCGGCTACCGTCTGGTCGCGGGCGCCGCGATGCCGCCGCTGCTGCTGGACGACGAGGAGGCGGTGGCCATCGCGGTGGGGCTGCGGGCCGGGGCCGGGCATGCCATCGAGGGCGTCGACGAGGCCTCCGTACGCGCCCTGGCCAAGCTCGAACAGGTCCTGCCGTCGCGGCTGCGGCAGCGGGTCTCCGCCCTCCAGAACGCCACGGTGCCCCTCACCCGCGGGGACGGCGCGACCATCGACCCGCGGACGCTCACACTGATCGCCTCGGCGGTCACCGCGAGCGAACGGCTGCGCTTCGGCTACCGGGCGAGGGACGGCGTCGCCTCGAAGCGGCAGGCCGAGCCGTACCGGCTGGTGAGCACCGGCAGCCGGTGGTACCTCGTCGCGTACGACCTGGACCGCGAGGACTGGCGCACCTTCCGCGTGGACCGGGTGAGTGAGCCGTTCGCCACCGGGGCCCGTTTCACCCCGCGCGAGCTGCCGGCCGAGAGCACGGACGCCGCGGAGCTCCTGGCCCGGTCGATGTCCCGCCTCCAGCCGGAGTGGCACGTCGACGTGACGTTCGAGGAGCCGGCCGCTTTCGTCGCGGCCCGCCTGCCCGCGGAGCTCGGCGCGCTGGAGCCGCACGGCGAACGCGGCTGCCGGCTGCGCACGAGGTCCCCCGGCTCACTGGAGTGGGTGGCCCTGCGGCTGGCCCTCGTGGACTGCGCCTTCGAGGTGCACGGCCCGCCGGAGCTGGTGGAGCACCTGGGCGTCCTCGGCGCACGCCTGTCCCGTGCCGCGTCACGGCGGTCGGGGGCGGACCGGACATGAATGAGCCCCGGCGCCGGGGGGGGTGGGCGCCGGGACTCAGCTCAGGGGGCCGGAAGGGAGACCGGCCGTCGGGCCGGTGCGAACCGGCCTGATAGGGACATTACGGGTTATCGCCTCACGCCGCAGCGTCAAAGCCCGTGTCGTGAGCCATTCGCTTCAATTCGAGCAGTGCGTGCTTCTCGATCTGGCGGATCCGCTCCCGCGTCAGTCCGTGCTGCTTGCCCACCTCGGTCAGGGTCCGCTCACGGCCGTCCTCGATGCCGTACCGCATCTTGATGATGGAGGCGGTGCGGTTGTCGAGCTTGCCGATCAGGTCCTCGAGCTCCTCGCTGCGCAGCAGCGTCATCACGGACTGCTCGGGGGACACGGCGGAGGTGTCCTCCAGGAGGTCACCGAACTGTGTGTCGCCGTCGTCGTCCACCGACATGTTCAGGCTGACCGGGTCACGGGCCCAGTCCAGGACGTTGCCGACGCGCTCGGCGTTGGAGTCGAGCTCCGCGGCGATCTCCGTGTGCTCCGGGTCGCGCCCGTGCTCACGGTTGAACTCCCGCTGCACACGACGGATCCTGCCCAGCTCCTCCACGAGGTGGACGGGGAGCCGGATGGTGCGGGACTGGTCGGCGATGGAACGGGTGATGGCCTGCCGGATCCACCACGTGGCGTACGTCGAGAACTTGAAGCCCTTGGCGTAGTCGAACTTCTCGACCGCGCGCACCAGGCCCGCGTTCCCTTCCTGGATCAGGTCGAGCAGGGGCAGACCCGCCCTCGGGTAGCGCCTGGCCACGGCGACGACGAGGCGGAGGTTGGAGCGGATGAACACGTCCTTGGCGCGCTCGCTCTCGGCGACCAGCGCCTCCAGCTCCTCACGCTTCGCTCCGCCGGCTTCGCTCTCCACCACTCCGTCGAGTATCTGCTGGGCGTAGACGCCCGCCTCGATCGTCTGGGAGAGCTCGACCTCCTTCGCGGCGTCGAGCAGCGGTGTACGGGCGATCTCGTCGAGGTACATGCCGACCAGGTCGCGATCGGCGATCTCCCCGCCCACGGCGCGAACACTGCTTGCCCGGTTGGTCCCGCCGGTGCTGGCGGACGAACGACGAGCGACGGCACGGGTTGCCATGCGAGCTCCCTTACTGAGTAGGTCGCGACACCCTCCCGGGTGCCCTGCATCCGATGGAAACAACGACTGGAATCCGGACAGAATTCCCACGGGGACCATTCACTTTCGGGATCATGCAGTACCCTGTCGCCGCCAACCGGAGGACAGCTGGTGCGGATACCCACGGAGCCGCAGGTCAGACCCGTGACGGCGGCCGGCCCCGGAGCCCTCACGGACATCGCCGACCACGACGCCCGTGAGACCGCGCTCACCTTCGACACCGTCGCGTTCACCCCTCAGGAGCGGCCGCCCCTGGTTGCGGTCCCACCCGGAAGACGGCCCCCACCGGCTTCTGGTTGCTCCGGACCCTGGTACCCGGGAGGGGGCGACACATGTCCTCGGCCACGCGACCAGCAGCGGGTACGGCCCCGGAGCGGCGCACAGCACCGCGCCCGGTATCAGCGCGCACCGCGCCCGGACGCGACGGGGCGTGAGGCCGGCCCGTTCCCCGAAGGGGCCGTGTTCCAGGCCGTCACCGACCGGCCAGCGCGCCCGTGCCACGGTCGCCCCGCCCGGCAGGCCCCACCGCACCTCCGGTTTCCGCCACGCGGGACGTACGAGGTGGCGGGCCGCAGGCCCGGCGGCCACCCGGACGTGTCCTGGTGCGGGAAGCCGCCGCCCACCGGTGCCGTACCCGGCCTCAGCCGAACTGCACCGAGCGCTTCGCCAGACCCATCCAGAAGCCGTCGATGACGCTGCGCCCCTGATCGAGTTCGGCCTCGGCCGCTCCGAGGGTGACGAAGAGCGGCGCGAAGTGCTCCGTGCGCGGGTGGGCCAGCCGGCCCGCCGGTGAGGCGTGCTCGAAGTCCAGCAGGGAGTCGACGTCCTGCGCCTGGAGCGCCCGGTGCCCCCAGTCGTCGAACTCGGCGGACCAGCCGGGCGTGCCGCCGCCGGTGTGCCGCAGCGCCGCCAGGTTGTGGGTGAAGAAGCCGCTCCCGACGATCAGCACGCCTTCGTCGCGCAGCGGGGCGAGCCTGCGTCCGATGGCCATCAGCTTCTGCGGGTCGAGCGTCGGCATGGAGATCTGCAGGACGGGGATGTCGGCGGCCGGGAACATCTCGACCAGCGGCACGTACGCCCCGTGGTCGAGGCCGCGGTCGGGGATGTCCTGGACCGGGGTGCCGGCGCCGCGCAGCAGTTTGCGGACGTCGTCCGCGAGCTTCGGGGCCCCGGGGGCGTCGTACCGCACCTGGTAGTAGTGCTCGGGGAAGCCCCAGAAGTCGTAGACCAGCGGCACGGGCTCGGTGGCGCCGAGGGCGAGCGGGGCCTCCTCCCAGTGTGCGGAGACCATCAGGATCGCCTTGGGCCGCGGCAGCCCTTCCGACCAGGCCGCGAGCTGTCCGGGCCAGACCGGATCGTCGGCGAGCGGCGGGGCGCCGTGGGAGAGGTAGAGGGCGGGCATACGTTCCGCGGCGGCTGTCATGGCACTCCCATTCCTCTGCCGATCAAGGTATGTGTGTTCTCTACAGGCACCGGGAACGGGCATCTGCGCGAGCACCCTGGGATTCGGCGGATCGGCTCTTCGGACCCGAATCTTGAATCTTCAAGTTCCAACTACCGGAGACCTTAGCTCTATCTAGTTCAACTTTCAAGAAAAGGTCGTACAGTGGAGTACATGACCACGGCATCGCCCGGTGGGCCCCGGTGGCTCACCGATGAAGAGCAGAGCGTGTGGCGCGCCTATCTCCACGCCACCACGCTCATGGAGGACCACCTCGACCGCCAGTTGCAGCGCGACGCGGGCATGCCGCATACCTACTACGGACTGCTGGTCAACCTCTCCCAGGCCCCCCGGCGGCGTAAGCGCATGACCGAGCTGGCCAAGGACGCCAAGATCACCCGTTCCCGCCTCTCGCACGCCGTGGCACGGCTGGAGAAGAACGGCTGGGTCCGCCGCGAGGACTGCCCCTCCGACAAGCGCGGCCAGAACGCGGTCCTCACCGACGAGGGCTACGACATGCTGGCGCGGTCCGCACCGGGACACGTCGCGGCCGTGCGCCAGGCGATGTTCTCCCGGCTCAGCCCGCAGCAGGTGCAGAGCCTCGGCGAGATCATGCAGGTCATCGCCACCGGCTTGCAGCCGGAGGATACGGACGCGGATCTGCCCTGGCTCCGCTGAGCGGAACCAGGGCAGACAGTGGGCGCGGGGCCCGTACGGAAGGCGTCAGCCGTCACGCCGGACGGACGGCGCCGGGCCGGTCACCCGCCCGGCGCCCCGGTCAGTGCGCGACGACCGGGATCCTGACCTCGTCCTCGGCCCCGTCCGCCAGGTCTCCCCGGCCGCCGGCCGCGCCGCTGCCCGGGCGTCCGGTGTTGATCAGCGTCACCGCGATCGCGGAGGCGGCGACCAGGATCCCGACCGCCCACCAGATGGCACTGGCGAAGCCGGTGACCATGGCCTGGAGCTGGAGCAGCCTCGGGTCGCTCGCTCCGGCCGCGTGGTCGGCGATGTAGGCGGTGGTGGCGCCCGCGGCGATGGTGTTGAGCAGCGCCGTACCGATGGCGCCGCCGACCTGCTGCGAGGTGTTCACCATCGCGGAGGCCACCCCCGCGTCACGCGGCTCGATGCCGTGCGTGGCCAGCGACATGGCCGGCATGAACGCCGTACCCATCCCCAGGCCGAGCAGCAGCTGGGCCGGCAGGATGACGGCCGCGTAGGAGGTGTCGATGTCCAGCTGGGTCAGCAGGAGCATGCCGACGGCCGCCACCAGGAAGCCGGGTCCCATCAGCAGCCGCGGCGGGACGCGGGTCATCAGCCGGGCGCCGATCTGCGTGGAACCGGTGATCATGCCCGCGATCATCGGCAGGAACGCGAATCCGGTCTTGACCGGGGTGTAGCCCTTGACCACCTGGAGGTAGTAGGTGAGGAAGAGGAAGAGCCCGAACATCGCGATGATGGCGAGGCCCAGCGAGAGGTAGACCCCGCCGCGGTTGCGCTCGGTGAGGACGCGCAGGGGCAGCAGCGGGGACTTCACCCGCGACTCGATGAGGGCGAAGGCCGCGAGCAGCACGGCGGCGGCGACGAACATGCCGACGGTCAGCGAGTCCGACCAGCCGGCCGACTCGGCGCGGGTGAAGCCGTACACCAGGGACACCAGGCCCAGCGTGGACAGCACGACGCCGGGGATGTCGAGCGGGGAGCGGTTGCGGCCGCCGGCCGGCTCGCGGATGACGAAGTACGCGCCCGCGGCGGCGATCACGGCGAACGGGATGTTGACGAAGAACGTCCAGCGCCAGTTGAGGTACTCGGTCAGGAAGCCGCCGAGGATCAGGCCGACCGCGCCACCGCCGCCGGCGATGGCCCCGTAGATCCCGAAGGCCTTGGCGCGCTCCTTGGCGTCGGTGAACATCACCGCGAGCAGGGAGAGCGCGGCCGGGGCGAGCAGGGCTCCGAAGACACCCTGCAGGGCGCGCGAGCCGAACATCATGGCCTGGCCGGTGGCGGCGCCGCCGAGCGCGGAGGCCAGGGCGAAGCCGATCAGACCCACCAGGAAGGTCCGCTTACGGCCCCAGAGGTCGGATATGCGCCCCCCGAAGAGCAGGAGCCCGCCGAAGGCGAGGGCATAGGCGGTGATCACCCACTGCTTGTTGCCGTCGGAGATGCCCAGGTCGGCCTGGGCCGAGGGCAGGGCGATGTTCACGATGGTCGCGTCGAGCACGACCATCAGCTGGGCGAGGGCGATGAAGGCCAGTGCTTTCCAGCGACTGGGATCCGGAAGGGTTCCGGCTGTTTTCGACATGGGAGTAGCCACCTAAGGACACGGGACGTTGCGGATTCGGCGGACGGGCCGCGGACGGGCCCGCCTACGCGCCGGGGAAGGGCAGGCGGTTCCGGCGGCCGGACCTGTGTGTCAGGGCCGGGCCGGCTTCACGGGGCGGATGGGGGCCGCAGGGGCCGGGATCTGTCTGTGGGTCGGTTCTCCGGTGCGTGCGGGTCAGCAGCCGAAGCGCAGGTCCTCCAAGGTCGCCGCCGATCCCGGCAGCTCGGAGCGGGCCGGGGTTTCCAGACCGTCCAGGAAGAGCTGCAGATGGCGGTGGGTGAACCGGTCGATGTCCAGGCAGGCGATGCCGGGAAGCGGCCGGGTGAGCTGGGAGAGGGCGACGAGCACGTCACCGACGGCGATGTCGGTGCGCAGCCTCCCTGCGGACATGGCACGCTCCACGAGTCCTTCGACGGCCTGTTCGAGGCGTCGGCGCTCGGTGAGCAGTTCGGGGTGGGCGGTGTCGAAGCCGCCGGACAGCATCGGGCACAGCGCGCCGATCCGTTCGTCGGCCGCCGCGTGCACGAAGCGGCTGAGCGCGGCGAACGGGTCGGACTCGGCCGCGACGGCCTCTTCCGCCCGGTCGGTGGTGCGGGAGGTGACGGCGAGGACGACCTCGTGGATCAGAGCCGCACGGTCGGGGAAGTTCCGGTAGAGCGTGGCGTTGCCGACTCCGGCCCTGCGCGCGACCTCGTCGAGCGGCACGTCGGGCCCGAACTCGACGAACATCTCACGCGCGGCCGCCACGATCCGCTCCCGGTTGCGCAGCGCGTCGGCCCGCGGACGGGGCGTACGCCGCACGGTGCGGGTGGCGTTCTCGACGGCGGTCTCCACGACTGCGGCCCTTCTCTCCGGTGCGGGGCGGCCCCTCCGGCACAACCGGGGACCACATCCCCGTTTCGCGAGGACACAGGTGCAAACGGGGAGAGGATCCCCGGTTATTTCCCGGCTCCACCGTGACCTGCGTCACAAACGGATGCGCGGCAAAGATCCCCCCATCGGCGCACCCAGCGAGCGGTCCCCCACGACCCGGCAGAGGCTGATCGCCAGAGCGCAGTCAGAGTCGGCCGGCTGCCGCTGACCGAAGGCGATGCCCTATGCAGCAGCCCCGCCACCGGATACGCGGACATCGCCCCCTCGCGCTCGCCGGCGCGGTGGCCCTGGTCATCGCGACGATGGCGTCGGCCAGCTCCACCCTCCCCGTCGCCAGCCGCGCCTCCGCCGGACCGGTCGCCACCCCGCGCGGAACCGGCCTCGCACCCTGCCGGATACCCACGGCCATGGGCGTACAGATGTCGGAGGGCATGCCGACCCCGCCCGGCTACGCACGCTCCACCGGCCGGATCCGAGCACTGAACCTGATGATCGACTTCCCCGACGCGCAGGCGACCGAACCGGCGGCGGAACGGCTCGCGGAGTTCTTCCCGCAGACCTCCGACTGGTTCCGCACCAGCTCCTACGGCCGGCTCACCTATCTGCCCGAGGCCCCCGTCAAGGACTGGCTGCGGATGCCGCTCCCGTTCTCCGAGTACGGGATAGAACGCGGCGCACCGTACGAACCGGGCTACCGCAAGATGGTCAAGGACCTGGTGTCCGTCGCCGACCCCAAGGTCGACTTCTCCAAGTACGACCTGGTCAACGTACTGGTCACCCCGAACGCCGGCCCCTCCGCCCTCGACACCGTCCTCTCGGTGACCTTCTCCGGCAACGACGACGCCCCCGTCGCCGACGGCGTCCCGCTCGCCAACACGTCCTTCGTCTACAGCCGTCAGGACGACGGTTCGGGCTCCTACGCGGAGACCGGCTACCGGGTCCTCCCCCACGAGAACGGCCACGTCTTCGGGCTGCCCGACCTCTACACGACGGAGGGCGGCGGCTCCGTGGGGCACTGGGACATCATGTCCGAGGACTGGGGGGCCAACAACGACCTCCTGGGCTGGCACAAGTGGAAGCTCGGCTGGCTCGACGGCGACCAGGTCAGGTGCGACGCGATGCCGGGCACCACCGAACACACCCTGGAGCCGCTGGCCACGACGGGCGGCCCGAAGCTGGCCTTCGTCCCGGTGAGCGCGCAGTCCGGCTACGCGGTGGAGGTGCGCACCCCGGAGGGCAACGACGAGGCGGTCTGCCGGCCCGGCGTCCTCATCTACAAGGTGAGCTCCGACGTGGACACCGGACGCGGCCCGGTCTCCGTCGAGGACAGCACGGAGGACAGCGGCGGCTGCACCCGGCGCCCGAACGTCCACACCGAACTCTCCGACGCCCCGTTCCAGCCGGGTGAGACGTTCACCGACCGGGCCAACGGCGTACGCATATCGGTGCTGGGCAAGGACGACGCCGGGAACTACAGGGTGCGGATCACCAGGCCGTGAGGCAGGGGTGACTGCTGGGGGTGCCGCTCCACCGTCACCAGGGCGCGTGACCGCTCGGGGCGCCACTCACGGGGCCGCAGGCCGGTGGGGCCGGGTGGCCGCTCGGGGCACTGCTCATGGGGCCGCAGGCCGGGTGGCCGCTCGGGGCGCCACTCATGGGGCCGCAGGCCGGTGAAGCCGGGTGGCCGCTCGGGGCGCCACTCACTCGGTGGCAGGTCGGTGGGGCCGGGTGGCCGCTCGGGGCGCTGCTCACGCGGTCGCAGGCCGGGTGACCACACGGGGCGCCACTCATGGGGCCGCAGGCCGGTGAAGCCGGGTGGCCGCTCGGGGCGCTGCTCACGCGGTCGCAGGCCGTAAGCGGGGCGCTGCTCGTACGCCGGGGTGTCGACCCCGGTCGGGCTGCCGCTCATGCGCCGGGCGGTCGTCCCCGCGCGGGCCGCCGCGCAAGCCCGCTCCGTGGACCCGGGCCTGCGCGGCCACAGCCCGCGCGCCACCTCCGGGCCACGACCTGCGCGCCGCTCCCGGCCCCACGCCCGGACCACACTCACGCGCTGCCCCCGCTCCCGTCCCCGCCCCCGCCCTCGTTCGCGCTCCTGAGTGCGTACTCCTCAAGTGCGGTACGCAGGCCCCGCTTGAGGATCTTGCCCGTGGCGTTCCGCGGCAGCGGCTCCCGGGTCACCAGCAGATGGGCCGGGACCTTGAACGCGGCCAGCCTCCGGCCCGCGTACGCACGGAGCGCGTCGGCCGTGACGGCGGACTCCGGGGCCACCCGGACCACCGCCGCGACCTCCTCCCCCAGCACCGGATGCGGGACGCCGACCACGGCCGCGTCCTCGACGTCGGGGTGGTCGTGCAGCACGGACTCGACCTCCACGCAGTACACGTTCTCGCCGCCCCGGACCACCATGTCGGTGATCCGGTCGACGACCGCCACCCGTCCGTCACGGACGACGGCGAGATCGCCCGTACGGAACCAGCCGCCGGTGAACGCCCCCGCCGTGGCCGCCTCGTCGCGCCAGTAGCCACGCACCAGGGACTGGCCGCGCAGCCACAGTTCGCCGGCCTCACCGTCGGGGAGCGTCTCGCCGCCGGGGCCGGCGATCCGCACCTCGGTGACCGGGGTCGGGGTGCCGACGGAGTCCGGATGCGCGCGGTAGGCGGCACCGAAGTTGGCCAGCACCCCACCGCCGGTCTCGGTCAGGCCGTAGCCGTTGCGGGGCTCGATCCGCTCACCGTGCCGCGCCGTGAGCCGCGCGACCAGGTCCGGTGGGGCGGCCGCCCCACCGGTGTTCAGCCCCCGCAGGCTCTCCAGGCCGTCGCCCGCGCGCTCCGCCTCCGCGAGCAGTTGGAGGGCGGTGGCCGGAACACCGGCGTAGTGGGTGACCCCGTGCCGGCGGATCAGCCGCAGGGCGTCGCGGGCGTCCCACTTCGGCATCAGGACGAGGGTGCCGCCCGCCGCCATCGCCGCGTACAGGCTGGTGAACGCGGCCACGTGGAAGAACGGGAACGTCATCAGGGTGACCGGCGCCGGACCCTGGCCCGGGATGACACCACGGCCCAGCGCCGAGGCGGCCGCCTGGTAGCGCGGGTTGAGGGCCGCGCCCGCCTGGGCGAGCTGGGTGGCCACGGCGCCCTTGGGCCGCCCGGTGGTGCCGGAGGTGTAGATGATCGTGGCGTCGTCCTCGGGGCGGATCTCGACCTCGGGCGGCGCCGCCGACGGATCGGGCTCCGGCAGGTCCGCGTACCACTCGGCCCCCTCGGGCAGCTCGGCCCCGCCCTCACCGTGGAAGACGACGAAGCGCGCACCGGCCTCCCGGCCCCGGCCCACCACCTTCGGCAGCTGCTCCGCGTCGACCAGCAGCACCTTCGGCTCGCAGTCGTCGAGGGCGTACGCGAACTCCTCCTCGGTCCACCAGGTGTTGAGCGGTACGGCGACGAGCCCGGCCAGCTGTACCGCCCAGAACGCGATCTGCCACTCGGGGTGGTTGCGCATCGCCAGCACGGCACGCTCACCGGGTCGGAGCCCGTACGTGTCGGTGAGCCGGCGGGCCAGCGCCGAGGCGGCCGCGAAGAACTCCCCGTACGAGAGGGTCCGTTCACCCGAGACGAGGAACGGGTGCCCGCCGAACGCCCAGGTGGCTTCGACGAACTCGCCCAGGGTGCGGGGCCCGTTCGCGTACACGAGCACCCCGTGCTCGTCCCGCACCACGGCGAAGGGCGCACCGGGCCCGGTCAGCGTCGCCTCGATGCGGGCCCGGTCGGCCGGGTCGTCGCCGGGCGCGGCGGAAGGGGAACTGCTGGGGTCGGTGTGCGGCACGAACGGCCTCTCCACTCACTGGCTCAGCGACCCGGCGACGCTATGCCCGCACCCTGCCCTCGTCAACCACCGGCCGACCCGGACGGCGGGAACCTGACACGTGGCCACCCGCGCTCCCGGCCGGGGCGGGCGTGCCGCGCGACACCGCTCGGGCACCGCCGCGAGGACGTGCCGGGCGGCGGCACGAGGACGTGCCCGGCGGCGGCGTACCGGCCGGCCGGGTGGCGGCGTACCGGCCGACCGGGTGGCGGCGTACCGGCCGGTCGGGTGGCCGTCAGGTCCACTTCGCGACCACGGCCGGGACCGGGACCGAACCAGGACCGGGACCACGGCTGGGACCGGGACCGGGACCACGGCCGGGACCGGGACCGGGACCGGGACCGGGACCAGCATCGGGATCGAGAACGGGCCCGCTCCTGGATCCGGTGCGCTCCGTCACCCGAACGTGGCGACCAACCGCCCGATGACCTCGCCACGTTCGAGCCTGCCGATGCCGTCGGCGATCTCCTCGAAACCGATCTCGGTGATGCGCGAAGACAGCTTGCCCTCGGCCAGGAGGTCCAGCACCGCCGCGCAGTCCTCCTTGGTCCCGGCCTGCGAGCCGACGAGTTCGACCTCGTTGAGGGTGAGCGCCTGGAGGTCGATCTCGGCGCGCGCACGGCCCAGACCGACCTGGACGATCCGCCCGCCGCGGCGGACGGAATGGATCGCGCCGTCGGTGGTCGTTCCGAAACCGGCGAAGTCGATGACCACGTCGAGGCCCTCGCGGGCGAAGTCGGTGATGTCGTCGGCGACCCGCTCGGCACCGAGGGAGCGCGCGAAGTCGTGCACGCGCTGGTTCTTCTCGGCGACGAACAGGTTGGCGTCGAGTGCGCGCACCATCTGCGCGCCGAGCGAGCCGAGCCCGCCGAGGCCGATGATCCCGACGCGGGAGCCGGCGGTTACGTTCCCCTGTACCGAGACCGCGTGGTACGAGGTGAGGCCCGCGTCGGTGGCAGCCGCCGCCTGGTCGAACGGCACACCCTCGGGAAGCGCGACGACGAGCCGTTCGAGCACGACGACCTCGTCCGCGAACCCGCCGTTCTTCGACGTCCCCGGGCCTTCGATGGCAGCGGGCACGACGACCTTCTGGCCCACGGCGAACCGGGTCACACCGGATCCCACGGCCGAGACCACGCCCGCGATCTCGTGGCCGAGGGTGATCGGGCGGAACGGGAGCAGCGGTGTCAGCGTGCCGTCGAGGAACCCGACGTCGCTGTGGCAGAGCCCGGCGGCGCGCACACGCAGCACGAGTTCGTCCGGGCCGGGTGCCGGTGCGGGCACCTCGTTCAGGACGAGAGGTTTCCCGACTTCGGTGAACTGCCATGCGCGCATCGTGTGCTCCTCGGGGTCTGCGGGCCGGGGGACCGGCGTGGTGCGGTGCCGTGCGGCACGACACCGGTGGCACTCGACCCATTATTGGTACCACGTCCCAAAAATACTCCTCTACGCTCGGGCGATGACTGCCCCCCGTGCCCGCCGAGGGCGACCGCCGGCCTCGACCCGCGAAGCGCTCGAGGAGGCGGCCTTCGAGCTGCTGCTCCGTGACGGCTACGAGGCGACGACACTCCAGGCCATCACGGCAGCCGGCGGCGTCGGCCGCTCGACACTGTTCCGCTACTTCGGTTCGAAGGCGGGGATCGTGTGGGGCGAGTTCGACCGCGCTGTGGAGCGGCTGCGATCGGCTCTCTCCGACGCCGACGACGCACCGGTCATGACGGCCGTGCGAGCGGCGGTGGTCCGGTCGACGTACCAGTCCCAGGCGGCGGCCCCCGACTCCTGGCTGGACCGCTTCCGCGTCCTGGACCGGGACGCCGCGCTCGTCGCGGAGACGGCCGCGCACTGGCGGGTATGGGCCGGGGTCGTGAGCCGGTACGCGGCGGAACGCTCGGGCCTCGACCCGGACGACCCCGTTCCGGCCGCGATCGGCGGCGCCGTACAGGCGGCCTACGTGGCGGTGCTCAGGCGCTGGGCCGCGACGGACGAGGCGGTCGACATCGACGATCTGGACCGCGCGCTGAGCCCGGTAACCGACGCTTTCCAGGCACTCCTCGACGGCGCGCCCCGCGCCTGACGGGGGACGACGGGGCCCATCCGCACCGGCCACACCTGGCGAACAGCTCCACCACCCGGACCACGCCCCACGCACCCCGCACCCGGCCCGCACCCCCCGACAGACGTCTCACGGCCGGCCCCCGACAGGCAGCCCGACCGACTCGCCGGGACCCGAGGTGCTACGCGCTACACTGACGGCGGTGGCACGGTCGTACGTCGACCACGCCACCGCAGCACTGTGGGGATCCCGCCCGGGACAGGGCCGCCGAGTCGGCCAGCGCTTCCGGACACACCTCCCGACAGATCCCCGCCTTCGTAGCTCAGGGGATAGAGCACCGCTCTCCTAAAGCGGGTGTCGCAGGTTCGAATCCTGCCGGGGGCACAAGCGAAAAGACCCCCAGCCGATCACGGCTGGGGGTCTTTGACATCTACAGCTGACATCAACAGCGGTGGTCACTCACGACCGGGCCGCCTCTTGAGCAGCCGGTCCTTGTGGCTGATCGCCTCGCGCTGAGTGTCCTGCACAACGTGCGTGTGGGGGCACGGTGATGCTGATCTGGCTGTGTCCGGGGACCTCCATCACGACTCGAGGAGCCTTCCCGCCGCGGTGAAGTCGTCCGCACCTTGGGTGCCAGGCAAATGGACGCCATCTGCTCTGTCGCATGCGTCTGAGAACCGAGAGCTGTTATCGGTTTCTACCTCATGAACGAGAGCTGTTACAGGTTTCTCTGCCTCATCAAGGCACCCGGCTGCGCTCCGGCCCGCAGGGCGCGCTTCCCCAGCGCTGCCGCCGCCGACGCGCGTCCGCAGTGGGCAGGCCCGAGGGGCATGAGACGAGAACCAGGCCCGCGGCTCCAAGACATGCCTCCGCGGGGGCGCTCCGACTCCAGCATGGGACGGGGCGCCGTTCGCGAGTGCCGGCCGGAGCGGAGCGAGCGGCGTGGGGGCTCCCATCCCGATCACCTTCGACCCAGGCAGAGCCGAGAGACGTGCTGACCGACGAGGAGATCACGGCGCACCTGGCAGGGTGCCGGGCTGAGTTCGCGACGGCAAGGAGATCACCTGCCGGTTCGAGGTCCGCTACCACGGAGGCGTCGTCATGATCGTGCACGTCGCGGACGTGGAGCGTCTGATCGGACACTACGCCGATGTCGATCTCCGGTGGCATCACGTGCGATTCGGGAACACCGCCCATGGCGCCGGGCATCGGCTGACTGATGCCGGCTTCGACCTGGCCTCGCGCATCGATCGGACCGCGGCAGCCCACGGTGCAGAGGTCCTCGACGCCTGATCCGGACGCAGGAGAGCCGCCCTCCTCCCGAGCCGCCCACGTTTCGTCTCTCAGACCGGAGCGACACCAGGGAGAGTTCCGTCACCGAGGGCACCTCGGAGGACATGGGCGATCTCCTCGGGCTTGAGTTCGATGCTGTCGATCCCCTCCACGGTCAGCGGGACCTCCTCCAGCGCGTATTCGCCCCGGCCAGGGGCACTGAACTCCGGGCCGGTGCGGTCGTCGAAGGACCAGGTCGCAATGCGGGTGAGGTAGAACAGCTGACGCTCGTCGTCGGACTCCATCGTGTGCAGGAGGCGGACGATATCCGCCTTCCCTGCGATCTCCTCGTGGATCTCCCGGTGAAGGGCAGCCTCCCGGGATTCGTCTTCGGCTTCGACACCTCCACCGGGAAGCACCCAGTACACGGGGACTCCAGGCTTGGTACGGCGGATGACCAGCATCGTGTCGTGCTCGGTGACGAGGACGGCTCGGACTCGTTCGATCATTCGGCTCTGTCTCCTTGCTTGTTGACGGTCTCAGTGCATCAGCCGGCCGCCATCGACGTGGACTGATTGCCCAGTGATGAACGACGCGGAGGGCCCGACGAGGAACGCCACGAGCGCCGCCACATCTTCGGGCCGCCCCCGGCGGGGAACACACTGGCGCTTGATCTGGTCCTCCGGGCTGGCGCGATGGCGGGCGGGGATCGCGGTCTCGGCCTCGACCTGGATGGCGCCGGGCAGGACCGTGTTGACGCAGACTCCGTACGGGCCCAGTTCACGGGCGAGGGATCTCGTGAGGCCCAGGAGCCCGGCCTTCGCGGTGCTGTACGCGACGAGGTCGGTCCGCCCGGCGCGGGCGTTGACGCTGCTGATGTTCACGATGCGGCCCCAGCGCCTTTCGACCATGCCGGGGGTCACCGCGTGGCAGGCGCGGTAGTGCGCGGTGAGGTTCACGTCGAGGGAGTAGTTCCAGGCAGCTCGTTCTTGAGATCGTGGTCAGCGGCCTAGCGGTGCGGCAACGGAGTACAGCGACGTGGGTGACCGCAGACGTCCGCCTCCTCCGTCACGGTCGCCGCGGCCTCGGTCACGGAGGCCAACGGCTCCCCCGCTCATGATGCGTATGGCCTGCGTCCCACCGGGTCCTCGCCTGACGTCACGCCACCCTGGGTGCGGAGCCCCGGGTTCGAGCTGGACGGGTACGTCTGTCCGCGGTGCGGCATCGCTCTCCCCGAGCAGGTCAAGGGTGCGGAGGAAGGCTCCGGGCCCTACCCGTTGTCCGTGGCGTCGTTCCAGGGGCGCCAGTGGCCGGTGTCGTCCACGGTTCCGAGTTGCTGGTCGGCGAAGTGCACGCCGAAGCCGTAGACGCCTTCCTGGGACAGGAATTCCACGAGGCGGCGGCGCGAGGCCTCGGCCTGGGGCCTGTCGTGGTCGAGGACGACCTCCCAGTCCGGGTGCTGGATCTGGACCGGTGAGTGCATGGCGTCGCCGAAGGCGACGATCCTGCGGCCGTCCCCGGTGTCGAGGATCCAGGCCGTGTGCCCCGCCGTGTGACCGGGCAGAGCCCAGGCGCGTATCCCCTCGGCTATCTCCGTTCCGTCGGCCACGGCCGTGGTCCGTTCGCTCTGTCCTGCGAGCCGGGGGCCGGAGCCGGGGGCCAGGCCCTGTAGTTCTCCCTCTCCGACGATCCAGCGTGCGTGGGGGAACAGGCTGCGCGCGTCGTCGTCCACCGCGTCCGGCCTCGCCCAGCCCGTGTGGTCGTCGTGCAGGTGAGTGAAGGCGACCGTCTCCAGCGTGGCCGGGTCGACTCCCAGGCGTTCCAGGTGGTCGGGGAGCGTCCGTACGTGCTCGAAGCCGTGCTGGAAGTGTTCCGGGTCCTCGCCCGAGATGCTGCCGTGGCCGGCGTCGAGAAGCAGCCGCTTCCCGTGACGCTCGACCAGCAGCGCTCCGCATCCCATGGCCAGGTGGCCCGCCTCCGTCATGTGGGTGCCGTGTTCCGTCCAGTCCTCGTCGGCCGATGCGGGGTAGACCCGGGTGGGGATCATGTGGACACCGGCGTCGGGCACGTAGGTGAGGGTGAGGTCGCCCACGGTCCGCGTCCACAGGCGCGGCAAACGGCAGCCCGAATCGTCGGCGGGATCGTGGCGGGGGTGGCCCGCGGTGTGGCTCCCCTCGTAGCCGGCTGCTGCGTGATCACGCCGCTGATGGACCGCGACGGCCGCGTGCTGCGCGCGGGCCGGGGCGCTCTGCCCGGTAGCGGCCTGCTCTACTACGGTCCGCTCGCTGGTGGCCTGCTCGGGCCTGGCCAGTCCGCTGACCGCCTGTTCCGTGCCGGTCCGTTCCCTGGCGCCCTGCTCCGTGCCGGTCCTCTCGGTGAGGGCCTGTTCCGTGCTGGTCTGATCGGTGGCGGTCATGGTGAGGCCTTTCCTCGTCCGTGTGCGGGAGTGGTGGTGCTCGGTGTCGGCAGGACGACGTGCGTCTGCGGACCGGTTGGCGGGCCCGGGTCATCCGCCGCGCGTACGCACCGACGGGGTCGCCACGCTCGGTGCCGCCTCGGCCCGAGCACGCCGACCGGTTCACGTATCCGTTGCTGCTCCGGCGTGAGCACGCCGACCGGTTCGCGTATCCGTTGCTGCTCCGGCGTGAGCACGCCGACCGGTTCGCGTCCGCCGTACAGTCCCGGCCGGAGCACGCCGACCGGTTCGCGTCCTCGACGCGGTCCCTGGCCTGGGCGCGCCGCGCCGTCCTGGCATGGGGCGCGCCGGCCAGTTCATGCCCTCGGCGGCCTCACCGCGTGAGTACGCGGATCGGTTCACCGGCCGCGTAGGCCAGGATGTCGCCGAGCGCGTCGCCGTAGAAGAGCTCGTAGGTGCCGGCGGTTACGTAGCCCAGGTGCGGGGAGAGCACGGTGCGCGGGGCGTCGCGCCACGGGGAGTCCGCCGGCAGCGGCTCGGTCGAGTGAACGTCCAGGGCGGCTCCGCCCAGCGTTCCGGCGTGCAGTGCGGCCAGTAGCGCCGCCTCGTCGACGACGGGTGCCCGCGAGGTGTTGACCAGCAGGGCGTCCGGGCGCATGAGGGCGAGTTCGTCCCTGCCGATGAGGCCTCTGGTGCGCGGGGAGAGCCGGACGTGGAGCGTCACCACGTCCGACGTGCTCAGCAGTTCCCGTTTGCCGACAGGGGTGACGCCCAGCGCTTTCGCGTGCCCGGGATCGAGATGGGCGCTCCAGGCGACGACTTCCATACCGAAGGCGACCCCGACCCGGGCCACGCGGCTTCCCACACCACCCAGTCCGACGACGCCCAGCCGAGCACCGTGCAGGTCACGCCCCACCGTCTGCTGCCACCCGCCCTCGCGCAGGGTCCGTTCCTCGGCGGGGAGCGAGCGGGTCAGCGCGTGCAGGAGCCCCCATGTCAGCTCCGCCGTCGAGGTCAGTCCAGCGCCCCGGGTACCCGAGACCACGATCCCTCGCCGCGCGGCAGCCGCCATGTCGACGGTGGCGTTGGCCGGGCCCGTGGTCACCAGCAGCCGCAGGTTCGGCAGCCTGTCGAGCACCTCGGCGGGAAAGGGGGTGCGTTCGCGCATGGCCACGACCACGTCGTACGGCAGCAGAGCGGCTACCACCTCCTCGGTTCCACCCAAGTGAAAAGGGAAAAAGGTGAGTTGGGTGCCGTCGGGCAGGGACTCCCAGGCGGCGTAGCGGTGTGCCGTGCGCTGGTAGTCGTCCAGGATCGCCACCCGGCGGATCTCAGGCACGGGCGGCCTCCTCGACGAGTACGCGGGTCTCGTCCACGCCCGTGGTGGGGGCGGAGGCACCGGCCGGGTGGACGTCCCCGTCCGCCGACGGGCCGGTGAGCGGTTCCGCGGGGCTCGGGCGGAGCAGTTCCAGGGACCAGATCGCGAGACCGGCCAGCGCGATCAGCGCGCCGAGCGCGGACACTCCTGTCCAGCCCACGAGCGGGTACAGCGCGGCCGTCAGCGCGGAGGAGACGGTACTGCCGGCGAACGCGGAGACCATGAGCGCCGTGGTGACCCTGCTGCGCGCGTGCGGGACCCGGCGGTACAGGGCGCTCTGATGGCTGATCAGCAGCGCCTGCTGGGCGAAGTTCAGTGCCACGATGCCGATGACCAGCGCGCTCAGCCCGGCCGGGCCTCCCTGCCCCGCGAGGGCGAGCACGGCCCAGCTGCCCGCGAACACGATCAGCCCACCGGTGGTCACCTGCCGGCCGCGGCCGCGGTCCGTCATCCGGCCGGTCACCGACGCGGCGACGGCCCCGACGACCCCCGCCAGGCCGAACAGGCCGATGGCGGCAGGCCCGTAGCCGTAGGCGGGACCGGCCAGCAGGAACGACGAGGCGGTCCACAGGACCGTGAAGCCGCCCATGCCGACCGCGGCCAGGCCCATGCGCCTGCGCAGCAGGGACTCGGTGCGCACCAGCGTCACCACCGAGGCCAGCAGCCGGGGGTAGGGCGTGCTCGCGGTCGGCGGTACGGGGCGCAGTACCAGGCGCAGAGTGATGGCCAGCACCACCATGACGGCGGCCGCGAACACGAACACCAGGCGCCAGTCACCGAATTCGGCCAGTGCTCCGGCAACGGTCCGCGCGAGCATGATGCCGATGAGGAGACCGCTCATGACCGTGCCCACCACCGCGCCGCGCTCATGGTCGGCGGAGAGCGAAGCGGCCATCGGCACCACGATCTGCGCCACCGCGGAGGTCACCCCGACGAGCGCGACCGAGGCATACAGCGTGCCCAGGGACGGAGAGGCCGCCGCACCAAGGAGGGCGACGGCGCTCAGGGCCAGCAGCCCGCTCACCAGCCGGCGCCGTTCGAGTACGTCGCCGAGGGGCACCAGCAGTCCGAGTGAGAGCGCGTAGCCGATCTGGGAGGCGGTGACGATCAGGCCTCCGGCGCTCTCGGAGACCCCCAGCGCCTGGGAGACGACGGGGAGCAGCGGTTGCGCGTAGTAGATGTTCGCGACCGCCGCGCCGCACGTCACCGCCAGCAGCAGCACCATCGCGCGGCTGAGCGGGGAGCGAGTGGCGGTACTGCCCTCCATGAATTCTGGATCGTTCATGCCGGAATAATTACTCCGACCTTCACTGCCGGTCAAGCGATTATGGATCAATTGATCCGCAAGTGATCAGGGTCACGTCCGGCACCCGTGAGGGCCACCGCGCCGGAGAGGAGGGCACGTACGTCCCGTGCGGCGCGCACCGGCAACCTGACGGCCGGCCGGGCACGTCGGCCTGGCGCCCGACCGCCATGCGGCCCGCGGCCCGCGGCCCGCTGTCAGAGGGGCGTGCAAGAGTCGGGACATGCTCGAGATCGTGGTGAGGACGGAGAATCAGGAGCGGCACGTCCGCGTGTCCGCCGAGGAGTTGGCCGCGCTGGTCCGGCGTATCGGCGACAGGCGCGACCGGTTCCTGGTGATCCAGCGGATACCCGATCTGCCGGACGTCTTCGCCCAGGTCTGGCGCGAGGGCGGCGGCGACTACACCCTGGAGCACCGCGACGCCGCCGCCGACCGGCACTTCCAGACGGTGACCGACCGGCCAGGGGACGTGATCACGGCCCTCACCGGATGGGCCCGCCAGGAGGACGACTGGGACGCCGGTGCGGACTGGTCGCTCCTGGACATGGGCCCCGCCCGCGATGTTCCGCCGCTCGGCCTCGAAGCGGACGAGCGCGAGGTGCTGGAGAAGCGGGTACGGGAAGTGCTGGTCGGGGGCTACTCCTCCCGCGCCGAACTGGCCGAGATCGCCGAGGAGTACCTGGTCGGCGATGGCCGTCGGCCGGTCTCGCGCGAGCAGGCCGAGGCGCTGGCCGACCGGATGTGGCTGGAGCGCGTGGCGGAACAGTCCGGCTGGGAGGGCGAGACCGACCCCGAGCGGCTCACCCGCGCGTTCGCCGCCCTCCAGGAGGCCGGCATCACCGCCCGCGAGAACTTCACCTGCTGCCGCAACTGCGGCGGGACCGAGATCGGCGGCGAGGGCGGACCGGACGCCCGGGGCTTCGTCTACTTCCACACCCAGTGCACGGATTCGGCCGCCACCGGCCACGGACTGATGCTCCTGTACGGCAGCTCCGACGGTTCGCCCGGGAGTGCCGCGCTCATCGGCGACGAGATCGTGGCCGCACTCACGGCAACCGGCCTCAGCACCGAGTGGGACGGCGACCCCGACCGGGCCATCTCCGTCACTCCTCTGGACTGGCGCCGCCGATTGGTCGGCTAGGGCACCGGTCCACGCGGCGGCACGCTGCCGTTCGGGCACTGGGCGGGATCCCTGCTGACGAGCGACTTCCTGGCCCCGGCCCGGACCCTGGCCCCGGCTCCGGGTTCGGGTTCGGGCACTGCGCGGCCGGGATCCCACGTGGGCGCCACGACCATGGGGTGCGGGGGTGCGGGTGCCGCTGTACTAGGCGGTCGCGGCCCGCGGGGTCAGCGACTCCGGGTGGAACTGCTCCACACGGTCGCGCTTCGTGTACATGTCCCAGAAGTGCTCGGCGAGGTCGTCCGGGTCGACGACCTCGTACCGCTGGTTGTCGACGGCGTCGAAGGCGGCCCTGGCCTTGGCGGCGACCTCACTGCGGGCGATCAGGGATCCGACGGTCAGGGCCCCGGCGTAGACGCCCGTTCCGGCCAACTCGGCGTTGAGGGAGTACAGGTAGTTACGGGTGGCGGACATCACCGGGCCGAGGCCGCTGAGGTGGGGCATGGGCTGCGCCGCCGAATAGCCGTGCGCCAGAAGGAAGGCGCCGTCGCCGCGTCCGGTCCACTCCGGCAGGACGGCACGGACCACCTCGACCGGGGTGAGCAGCAGCAACGGCACCAGGCTTTGCAAGGTGGCCGCGTCCAGTTCGGCGGCCGGGGTGAATCCCTGGTCGCCGCCGATCGGCCCGTACGCCACGACGTCGATCCGGCCGAGCCGCTCACGGATCGCCTCGACGAGCGCGGGCACCCCGGCGGGCTCGGAGAGGTCCGCGGGGAACGCCACCGCCTCGATGCCTTCACCGGCGAGCTCCGCCACGAAGGCGTCCAGCCTCTCCTTGCGACGGGCCACCAGAGCCACCCGGAACCCCTCGCGTCCGAAACGGCGGGCGACGGACACACCCAGGCCGGTACCGGCACCGAAGACGGCGATCACTTTGGACATGGGGGCAGCTCCTTGCCGTAGAGGCATACTTGACCGCAGGGTCAACTTATTCCGCGACGGTAGCATTTAAGTTGACCCTGCGGTCAAGTTAGGCTCGCTGAAGCTGGATGCTTCTACAGCACTGCCGTCCGGGCGGTGTGGCTCGGACCGGTGCGCGACGGTCGGCGTGACTCCTGCCGATGTGGGGGCGGGGCGGTGCACCGCCCAACGGTGTGCACCCGGTCGGTGCGCCAACCCGCATGACTCCGGTCGGAGCCTGCCGGAACGGACCGGCTCCGGTCCGCGTCGGTCACGGTCGGGGCGGTGCCTGGGGTCGGGGCGGTGCCGGGGGTGGGGCGGTGCCGGGGTGGGAGCGGTGCCGGGCCCGGGGCTGAGGCGCACACGGGGCTGAGGCCAGGACTGTGGCCCTGGCTGCGGCTGCGGCTGCGGCTGCGGCTGCGGCTGCGGCTGCGGCTGCGGCTGCGGCTGCGGCTGCGGCTGCGGGCGGAAACGGGAGCAAGGACGGGACGGTCACGGCCGAACGGATGGCGATCCACGCTTCGGTGCCCGTCGGAGCGGGGCGAGCAAGGGCCGGGTCTCCGAGGAGCCACGCTGACCGCCGGTCGGAGCCGGCGATCCCGTCCGAGCCGGGTCACATTTCGGCCAGCCGGCCGGAGGCGCGGCGGGTCAGGGGCCGCACTTCGGTGCCGCCGCGTCGGCGTAACGGGCTGCGAGTTCGGCGAAGGCGGCGGTCAGTTGAGGCGGACCGATGACATGGATGTCGGTGTCGAAGTAGCCGAGGGTGGTGGCGAGACCGGTCCATGACCAGGAGCCGAGGGTGAGGCGGCAGCGCTCGGGGCCGAGCTCCTCGACGATCCCGTCCTGCGCGAAGGGTGCCACCGCGTGCGCGGGGAGGCCGAGGACGACTTCGCCACGGCAGGGCCAGTCCGCGGTGGAACCATCGGTCCCCCGGAAGCGGCCGGTCACGAACGCGGCCACGTCGGCGCCGGGCAGCTCTCGCGGGGTGAAGCGCGGGCCGCTGGGGGTGCGAGGGCGTATGCGGTCGACGCGGAAGATGCGCCAGTCGTCACGGTCGAGGTCCCAGGCGATCAGGTACCAGTGGCCGCGCCAGGTGGCGAGGTGGTGCGGCTGCGTCCGGCGGGGCCGCCCGGCAGGGGGAGTTGCGTCGCGCACGGCGGCGCCCTGCAGGTGAGCGGGAGAGTGCGGCCCGGTGGGGACGGTGATGTCCTGCCGGTGAGCGGGAGAGTGCGGCCCGGTGGGGACGGCGGCGCCCTGCCGGTGAGTGCCTCGCCGTCCGGCCGTTTCCCCCTCGGCCTCCCTCCCAGGGGCTCCACACGTTCCCTGAGTGCCAGGGGTTTCCGAGGTTTCCGCGAACCCGCCCCCCTGAGCCCCCCGCCCGTAGTCGAAGCGCAGTTCCTCGCGGTCACGGATGACGCGGCTCAGCTCCATCAGAACCCGCGTGCCCGTCGGGGAGTCGTCGCCCGTTCCCGGTGGCCGTACGGCCGTGACCTGCGCCATGTCGATACGCCGGCGCAGCCGGGGCGGCATGACCTGGCGGACGGTGGCGAGTGCCCGTGCCGCGTCGTCGCCGATCGTGCCGCTGGTCGACGCCGACTGTAGGGCGAGGGCCAGGGCGACGGCCTGGTCGTCGTCGAACAACAGCGGGGGGAGCTGCGAGCCGGCTTCCAGGCGGTAGCCACCGGAAGGCCCCTTGAAGGCGACCACCGGGTAACCCAGTTCACGAAGGCGGTCGATGTCACGGCGGACCGTGCGCGGGGTGATGCCGAGCCGTTCGGCCAGCCCGTCACCGGACCAGTCACGGTGCGTCTGGAGGAGCGAGAGCAGGGCGAGCAGCCGCGAGGACGTCTTCTGCATCTCGTCATTCTGTCCGCAGTACAGGACACAACCTGTCCGCTACCCGTGGAACGGTGGCCTCACCACCCGCCGGGGAGGCCACGGTCCCGCCCCGGCCGCCAGGCACCCGTTGCCGCGCGGCCCCGCGGCCCCGCCGACAGCGAACAGCGAACAAGGAGAAGGCATGTCCGTCACGACCACCACCCACCTCAACTTCCGGGGCGAGGCACGGGCGGCTCTGGACCACTACCGGTCCGTCTTCGGCGGTCGCCTCACCGCCGTCACGTACAAGGACGCGGGAGACGTACGGGACGAGAGCGAGGCGGACCAGTTGGTGTGGGGAGAGGTGGTGGGCGACAACGGCTTCCACGTCATGGCCTACGACGTTCCCTCCCGGCTGCCCTGGGACCAGGGGAACAGCCCGTTCTTCGTCTCCGTACGCGGTGACGACACGGACGAGATCGGCGCCCTGTGGCAGAAGCTCGCGGAGGGCTCGACGGTGGTGCAGCCGCTGGCGCCGTCGCAGTGGGCGCCGCTGTACGGGATGCTCACCGACCGCTTCGGCGTGACCTGGGTCCTGGACGTGGCGGCCCCGTACAACGGCTGATCCGCACCCGTCGAAGGACACCGGGCCGACCGGGCCGCCGCGCCGCACGCGACGGACGACGCGGCACGCCGTACGCAACCCCGGCCGTCACGCCGCCCACGACGCGACGACGGCCCGGCGGCCCAGCGGCCCCGGCCCAACGGACAACCAGGCCACGGGCCCACCGGCCCACCAACCCACCGGACGAGAAGAAGAAGAGCGGGACACCGTGCACATGCGACAGCCAGGGCGTACCGGCGGCGGGACCGGCGGGCGGCAGTCTGGGCCCATGACCGTACTCGGCCCACGTGCCCTCAACCGCGCCACTCTGGCCCGCCAGTACCTGCTCGACCGGGCCGACGTCCCGGTCGAGGACGCGGTGGCCCACCTGTGCGGCCTTCAGGCCCAGGAACCGCAGGAGCCCTTCACCGGTCTGTGGTCGCGGACGCGCGCCTTCACGCCCGGCCTTCTCGACCATGCGCTGACCGGGCGGCACGTCGTACGCACGCACCTGATGCGCCGCACCGTCCACCTGGTCACCGCCGGGGACGCGCTCGCCTGGCGGGCCCGTCACGACAGCATGCTGCGCCGGCGGGTGACGACGACCTACCGGCGCGAGCTCACCGGCATCGGCCTCGACGAACTCGCCGCGGCCGGGTGGGCCGTCATGGCCGACCACCGGCCCCGCACCATGGCCGAACTGGTCGACGCGGTCCGGGACCGCTGGCCCGGCCCGCCGCGCCGCGTCCTGGGCGAACTCCTCGTCGCCGCCCTCATCCCCATGGTCCAGATGCCTCCACGCGGCCTCTGGCAGACGAAGGCCGGCGTACGGAACCTGCCCCTGGCCATCTGGCTCGGACGGGAGACCGACCCCCTGCCCGACGGGACCGGCAGCGCCGACGACCCGGTCGGACAGCGACTGGTACGCCGCTACCTCGCCGCCTACGGCCCCGCCGCCACCGCCGACATCCGCGCCTGGAGCGGCCTGACCGGCCTCCCCGCCGCGGTCAGGGCCATGCGGGACGAACTGGTCACCTTCCGCGACGAACGGGGGCGCGTGCTCCTCGATCTGCCCGACGCGCCGCGCCCGTCCCCGGACACCCCCGCCCCCGTACGGTTCCTCCCGGCGTTCGACAACGCGATCCTCGGATACGACGACCGCAGCCGCGTCATCGACGACGCGCACCTCGGCCTGTCCGTCGCGGGTCTGCGCGCCGTGCTGGTCGACGGACGCGTCGCCGCCACGTGGACCACGCACGACCAGCGGCTCCAGGTCACCCCCCTGCGACCGCTCTCCGCCCGGGAACGGAAGTCGGTCAGCGAAGAGGCCCATGCCCTGGCCACCTTCCTGGACCAGGGCGTCGACGCCGTACGGATCACAGCCGACCCCGGCTGAGCGTGGCACGGCGTGGGGCGGCGGGAGTGCGACCATGGAGGCCGCAATGCCAGGACCAGGAGGATCGATCGGATGCGGGCCGACGCGCGACGGAACGCGGAGAAACTGCGGGCAGCCGCCGCCGAGCTCTTCCAGGAGCGCGGCCTGGAGGTGCCCCTGAAGGAGATCGCCCGCCGGGCCGGAGTCAGCCACGGCACCCTCTACAACCTCTTCGGCACCCGAGAGGCGCTCATCGACGAAGTGGTGTCCGACCTCGCGTCGGGCCGGCTCGACGAAGTCGCCGGGCGCGCCCTGTCCTTCGAGGACGCGTGGGAGGGGTTCGTGTACTACGTCGAGAAGGTCTGCGAACTCCAGGCGGCCGACCCCGCCGTCGCCGACGTGGTCGGCGGGCGCTACCCGCGTGCCGAGCTCCTGATGGCCGTCTGCCACCGTGCGCAGGACGCGGGCACACGGATCATCGACCGAGCCCGGCACGACGGCACCCTGCGCCCCGACTTCACCGTCGAGGACCTCATGCTCACCTTCGGTACCAACGCCCTGCTCGCCCGCGCGTCCTCGGGCCCCGCGCCCGACGTCTGGCGCCGGTCCGTCGCCTTCCTGCTCGACGGGCTGCGCGCCGAGGCCGCGCACGGACCGCTCACGGTCGCTCCGCCCGCCCCGCAGCAGATGTACGACGTGATGGGCGGCCTCGCCGGAGACCGCGCACGCCCCGCCCGGGGCAGCCGGGAAACACCGGGGCTCCAGGAACCCCGGGAACCCCGGGAAGCGCGCACGGACGACTGACGCGCACGGACGACTGAGGGGGCAGCCCGGGACCGGAGGAGACGGCCCGGGACCGGAAGCCGACCGGCGGCCGGGGCGGCGGATGTCACCCCGCGCGGTCGCCCCGCACGGTCTCCTCCAGGACCTCGCCGATCACATGCCGTGCGGTCGCCGTCCTCACCGGGTTCGACGCCCGGTAGTACGACGCCCCCATGAGGGCGACCGACAGCGCCCGTCCCCGGGCCCTCGCCCATTCCGCCGCGTCCGCCCCCGTCCGCGTACGGAAGATCCGTCTCGGCCCGGTACGCGGGAGATACAACCGCCCAGCCGGGGAACTGCGCTGCGAGCAGGCGCCGTACGAGGGCGACATCGCTGCCCCTCCCCCGCCGCCAGGTGCTCCCGAGCCCGCCCCCCCGGCCGGCGGCCCCGTGGTCCGTCCCGCTGTTTCCCGTCCCCACGCTCCCCGTCGCAGCGCCCTGCCTCTGGGATCCGCGGCCACACCCGCAACCGCATCCGTATCCGTATCCGCCCCATGGATGCGGAACCCGGCACAGGCTGTCGAACGAAATCCGGTGGGCCGCGCGGCCCCCGCTGCGGCAGGATCCGTGCCCATGCCCCTCGTACTCCCGCCGCGTCTCACCGTCTCCGCCCGGACCCTCCGCGACACCGCGCGGCGGCGGGGCCTGCGCACCGTGCAGCTGCCGGACCGGGAGGTGCCCGGGGAGCTGCACGACGGGGACGCGTATCTGCACGCCGGCCCCTCCTACGCCGACTCCGTGGCCCCCGCGCTGGGCATCGCGCCGCTCGAAGCTCCCGCCGACTGGCTCGCCCGGCTGCCCGCCGCGTTCGTACGGCGCGAGATCCGCGCCCTGCCCATCCGTGAGGCGTACGCGCTGCGCCGTCCGGTCTTCGTCAAGTCCCCCAACGACAAGAGCATTCCGGCGCTGGTCTACACGGACGGGTCCCGGCTTCCCGGGCCGGACGCGGTCGATCCGGGGACGGTGGTGCTGGTGAGCGACGTCGTGGCGTTCGAGACGGAGTACCGGCTGTACCTGCTCGACGGGCAGGTGCACACCGGCAGCCGGTACGCCACGTCGGGACGGTTCGACCCGGCTCCGCCGACCGCCTCGGCGCGGGCGTTCGGTGCGGAGCTGCTCGCCGCCGCCGGGCACACCCTGCCTTCCGCGATCGTCGTCGACGTCGGAATGACCGACGCGGGGCAGTGGGCGGTCATCGAGGCCAACGCCGCCTGGGCCAGCGGCTGTTACGCCTCCGACCCGGACCGCGCCCTGGACGTGGTGCTCAGGGCCGCCGGTCCTCTCGCGCGGCTGGCGGAACGGGACAGCGCCTTCGTCCGGTGACCCGGGACCGTCCGCGCCTGACGGCCACCCGGTGACCCAAGGCCCGTCCCCGTCCGCACCTCTCGGCCCCCGGTGGCCCCGCCCCCGCTCCCCCGGGGCGACCGGGCGGCGGGCGGTTCTCCGGGTGATCCGCCCGCGGCCGCCCCTGCTCCTTCGGGCGCCCCGGTGACGGCCGGGCAAGGACCCCGGTGACGGCCGGGCAAGGTCCCGGTGACGGCCGGGCAGGATCCCCGGCGGGACAGCCGGGCAGGATCCCGCTGACGGCCGGGTGGGGCCCCGGCGGTGACGGCCGGGTGGGGCCCCGGGTCGTACCTGAGGGGCCCGTGCCCGCTACGGGCGCAGTTCCTCCGGGCACGGCGTTCCCGGTTGCAGCTGGTACGGCGCGGCCAGGCGGTAGACGCCCGGCCTGGGGGCGAGCAGCTCGGTCCACTCGTCGCCGTCCCCGTCCTCCTCCACCTTCAGCAGGCAGCCGTGGGGGTTGGTGAAGGCCTTCGGGGCCTCCTCGTCCCGCGCCGAGCGCTTCTTGGACATCTCCGTCTCCTGCGGCCGCTCCACGCTCCTGCCCTCGTCGTCCACGAGGGCGAGCCACCGGGAGTACGGGATCCGGATCAGGACGCGGCCCGCCGACTGCACGCGGATCGTCAGCTCGTCGTCGCCGGCCCGCTCCACCGTCGCGGGCGGGTCGGCGAGCGGCACCGGGTCCAGGACCCGGAACAGCTTCCAGTTGGCGTCGCTCCAGACCGCCTTCAGGTAGGGCTGCCCGTTCTCGACGAGCTCCGCCTCCTGTACGCCCCCGGTGTCGGGCTTCCCGGTCGGCAGCACCACGTAGTGCACGGCCCAGCGGTCCAGCCACTCGCGGTACTTCACGGCGTCGAGGGTGTCGTCGTAGAAGAGCGCGTTGCGCTTCATGTCGGCCTGCCGGTTCCAGCCACGGGCCAGGTTCACGTACGGCGCGAGTGCCGAGGCCTCCCGGTGACTGCTGGCCGGGACCACCTCGACCCGGCCCCGTTCCGCCCCGGCCTTCTGGAGCTGGTTGACCAGCGGGGCCAGCTCGCGGGTCCAGGACGCGGTGGGAGCGGTACGGACGATGTCGTCCACGCTCTTGTAGGCGATCCAGAAGTTCAGCCCCGCGAAGACGAGGACCAGCGCGTACCAGCGCCGGGTCCTCGGCACCGTGTACGGGAGTGCGGCCAGCAGGACGACCCCGGCGAACAGCATCGCCATCCGCGACACGTTCGACCCGATCTGCGAGTCGACCACGTAGGTCAGCAGTGTCCCGGCGCCGTAGACCGCCGCGGCCGTCCGTACGGTGTGCCAGTCGCGGGGCACCAGGAAGCAGACGAACACCGCGTACAGGAAGGGCAGCGAGAGGGTGCCGACCGACATCGGCTGGGTGCCCGAGAACGGGAAGAGCCACGCGGACAGGACCACGACCGCGACGGGCGCCAGGCCCAGCGCGTACGCCCCGGGGCGCCGTTTGTTCAGGAAGAGCGCGGCGGCGACCACGCCGAGGAAGAGCCCGGCGACCGGGCTCCCCGCCGTCGCGAGGCCGGCCAGCGGCGCCGCGACGACGGCCTTGGCCCAGCGCTTGCGGCGCCAGCGGTACGGCCAGCAGAAGACGGCGGCCACGGCGCCGAGCGCGAACATCATGCCGAGGCCGAACGTCACCCGGCCGGACAGGGCGTTGCACAGGTAGGCGAAAACCCCGGCGAGCGCACACGCCAGGGGGTTACGGACGGCGGGCACCCGCACCAGGATCAGGGCGGTGAGCGCCGAGGACACCGTGCCCGCGACCATCATCGTCGTGCGGACGCCGAGCACCGACATCAGGTAGGGCGACACGACGCTGTACGAGACGGGGTGCATGCCCCCGTACCAGGCGAGGTTGTACGCGGTGCCGGGGTGGCGGCCGACGAACTCGGCCCAGGCGTCCTGGGCGGCGATGTCGCCGCCGCTGTTCGCGAAGAAGAGGAACCACAGGAGGTGCACGGCCGCCGCGACCACGGTCGTCAGCAGGACCGGGTGGCGCGCGAGACGGCTCCGCAGCGATGCGCCGGGGCTCGTGCCTCCGCCGGGCTGGGCCGGGATCCGGACGACGACGCTTCGGGCGGGCGGATCGGCTTCCGCCCGTGTCGGCTCAGCGGTGGTCACTGCGGCTCTCCCCGTCCTTGCCCGGGCCTGCCGAACGGTCCCTGTACTGCACGGGCCTCATCCGTACTCGGAGGGAAGGACGCGTCCCGGCGCCCGTCCGTTGCCTCTGGGACGCTAGCACGAGGTGATTTGTCCGCGCTGCCCCGCCGTGGGACGGCCTCCGGCGCCGCGTCGGCGGGACCGGAGGCCGTCCACCCGGTCAGGTGATGCGGGTCAGCTTGTCGCCGAAGCCCGGCTCGGTCATGTCGTCCTGGAGGGCGACGGGGGCGGAGACCTTGCCCGTGCCGGTGCCGACCGTCACCTCGCCGACGACCGTGCCCGCCTTCGCTTCGTGGGCGGGTGTCGTGCCGCCGTCGGTCAGCTCGAGACCGACCTCGAGCCCTCCCCAGCCGACCGCCTTCAGGTCCTTGGTGGCCACCACGGGGGTACGGCCGCCGAGTCCGTCGTCGACGTAGCCGACGACCTGGCCCTTCTTGACGACGGTGGCGGAGTCGACGCCCGCCTGTGCGGCCTGGATCAGCTTCAGGCTGCTCCGGAGCGCGCGCTGCAGCTTGGCGTCCAGCGTCCCGTCGACGTCGGCGCCCATGACGGCGCCGATGATCCGCCGGGGCGTGCCGTCGATGACCGTCTCGGCCGTCCAGACGAGGTTGCCGCCCGCCGGGGTCGACGAGCCGGTCTTGATCCCGCTGACACCGGGTTCCAGCAGGATGTTGTTGTTGTTGTAGATCATCTTGCCGATGCCCGGGATCTCCGCCTGCGGCATGTTCACGATCTCGCGGAAGACGTCGTTCTGCATGACGGCCTTGGCCAGCTTGAGCTGGTCGGCGGGGGTGGACCGGGTCGTGGCCTCCAGACCGCTGGGGTCCGTGTACATGGAGTTCGTCATCCCGAGGTCCTTGGCGGCCGCGTTCATCTTCTCGACGAACGCGTCCTCGGTGGTGGCGTCCCAGCGGGCCAGCAGCCGCGCCACGTTGTTGCCGGAGGGGATCATCAGAAGCTGGAGCATCTGACGCTGCGTGTACTTCTGCCCCTCCTTGATGGGCGCCGTCGACTCGTCGGGCCGGTCCGCCTCGTCGCCGGCCTTGGCGTCGACCTCGATCTGCTCCCCGTTCTCCTTACCGGTGATCGGGTGGCCCTGGAGTATGACGTACGCCGTCATGATCTTCGCGACACTCGCGACGGGGGCGGACTTCTCCTTGCCGTACGAGCCGATGGTGCCGACGCCCTCGACCTCCACGGCACCCTGGCCCTCCTCCGGCCACGGCATGTCCAGCTTCTCGCCGTCGAAGGTGTACGTGGGTGCGGCGGAGAGCGTCAGCGCGGGGTCGGGAAGCGGACGCACCGCCTGCGCGATCGCAAAGATGACCAGGACGAGCAGGACCAGCGGCGTCCAGATCTTGACCCGCCGGACCGCGGTGCGGACCGGGGTCTCCCGGGGCGGCGGAGTGTTCGTGAGCTCGGCGAGCAGGTCGAGCGGCGGCCTGGGCGGCATGGGCTGCTGCCGGGTCCGCTCGGCCTCGGTGAAACCGGCCCCGGGTGCCCCGGGCGCACCGGGACCCGCCGCCACGTCCGGGGTGACCGTGGGGCCGACCAGGGTCGCGGGGCGTACGTCGTCCGAGCGCAGCGGGACGAACTTGCTGGTCCGCTCGGCGGGGGCCTCGGCCGCGTCGGTGGACCCGGCGGCCCAGGACGCGGGCTTCCGCGCGGCCCCCTTCTCCTTCTCCTTCGGCGGGAGCTTCAGGGCGGTCGTCGGCTGGTCGAGCTGTTCCGCACGCGGCGCCTTGAAGACGGCGGTCGGATGATCGATTCCTCGCTCCTCCGACGCGGGCTCGGCGCCCTTCGCCGGGGCGGCTTCCCCGCGCGTCCGGGGGACACGGGGGGCGTCGCCGGAGGCCGTACCGGCCGGGGTAGCGGTGTCGGAGTCGGAACCGGTGGAGGCGTCGGGGCCGGTGGAGGCGTCGGCCTCCGGGTCGGAGTCGGAGTCGGATTCGGAGGTGGCTCCGGTCCCGGCGGACGCCTTCGAACCGTTGCCGGCCGGGGTCGCGGCGCGGTCGGCCGGAGCGGCGTCGGGGTCGGTGTCCGCAGCCTTCCCGCCCGTGGTGTCCGCGCCGTCACCGGCGTCACCGGACGCCTTGCCGTCGCGCGCGACCGTACCGTCCTGAGCTGCGGCTTCTTCCTCTTCTTCCTCGTCGGGATCCTTCGTCACCCACGCCGCGACGGCTTCGCGCAGCCGGTCATCGGTCGGCCCGGAACCTTCACCGGCTCCGGAACCGGACTCGGAATCGGTGGCGGAGTCCGCAGCGGAATCGGCGGAATCGGCGGCCGAGCCGGAGTCGGAGGCCGCCTCGGGACGCTCGTCGGGCTCGTCGTCCGCGTCCGCGTCGGCACCGGGCCGGGCATCGGATCCGGACGCGGCGGCCGGAGCGGCCTCGGTGTCGCCGGCCTCTTCGGCGTCTCCGGCGGCTTCCCCGTCGGAGCGCTCCGCCTCGGCGGCCACGGCAGCGGAGCCCCGGCCCTTCCCGGCATCCGCCGCACCGGACGCGGAACGCTCATCGCCCTCATCGCGACCGGAACCGGCCCCGGAGCGCTCATCGTCCCCGGGGCGGCCGGAGCCGGCCCCGGTCGCGGCGTCAGACCCGTCCCCGGTGCCCGAATCGGCGTCAGCCGCGTCCCCGGACCCCGCATCGGCGCCCGAACCCGCTTCCGTACGGCCCGAAGCGTGCCCGGACGTGCCTGCGGACGCCCCAGGCGCCTCCGTGGCCGCACCGGGCGCCTCATCCGCCTCCGGAGCCCCCTCGCGGGGCGTGGAGGCGTCCGTGGCCCCTTCAGGGCCGTCCGTGGACGCGGAGGCGACCTCGGACGCGTCGGCGTCCGTGGACCGCGGCACGCGGAAGACCGCGGTCTCCTTGTCCGTCGCGGCGGCCGTCGCCCCGTCCACCGTGTTCCCGTCCGCCGGAGCGTCCGCTTCACGGAACACGGCGAGACGCGGATCACGTTCCTCTGCCGTCCCCGACGACTTCCGCTGTTCCGACATGCCGGGGGACTCGCCCGCCACCGATACCTCCTTGATGAGCCGCGGGGTCACGCCCGCACTGTCCGAACCATTCACCAGTGTCCTGTGTGAACCCCTGGCCGAGCCGCTAGACGAGAACGACATACCTAACGGTTCCCTCACAAAGCACCCAGGCACCCTCGACAGACCAATGTGAGAGGGGTCACCCTGTCAGACATCCACGCGGGGAGGCATGGATGGGCAGGAGCCGCAGAACAATTCCGGAGGAGCTTCTGCTGCTCGCTCTGGACCCGACCACGGGTACCACAGCGCAGCCGCAGTCGCTCGACCTCGGCCTGGCCGGGGCACAGCTAGTGGAGCTGGCTCTGGCAGGACGGATAGCCCCTGATGGGGATCGTATCGCCGTGGTGATGCCACGGCCGACAGGAGATCCGACTCTGGACTCCGCACTGGAACTGCTGCGCCGTCGTGGCAGTCCGGTTCGGGCGGTCCACTGGATCGGCGGGCCCCGGTTGGGACTTCGCCAGATCTACCTCGCTCATCTGGAGCGGTGCGGCATGGTTCATGCCGTGGCGGGCCAGATGTGCGGAGTGCTGCCGACGACTCGCTACCAGGCGACGGACACGGCGATCAGCCGGGACATCAAGGCCCGGCTGGACAGCGCGATCCGCACCGGCGTACCGCCGGACCCGCGGACCGCGGCGCTCGCCGCACTGGCCCACGCGGTCGGACTCGGCAAGCACCTGTACCCCGGGAACGAGGGGCGCTCGTCGCGCTCCCGGCTCCGGGACCTGATCAGACACGACCCGATGGGCGGACTCGTGGCGCATGCCGTGATGGACGTCCAGAACGGTGTGGCCGTCCAGCCACGCCGTAATCAGCAGGCGGCAGGCGTGCCGTTGCAGCCGCAAGCACAAGCGCGCGGCGGCAGCATGGCGCACACCTCCGTCCACTGACAGCACGACCGCGCGGACACTTACGCGGAGCACCGAATACCGCCGCACCGACGTCCCCAAGACCCGGTTCGGGAGCCGCACCAGGCGCGGGGCAGCCGGATCCACCGGCTGCCCCGCGCTCTTGCGTGCCGTGATGGTGTGTGACGATTTCCCAGCGCGGCCGGTGGCCCGGGTGGCAATCTGCTGAGCAGCAGACACGCACAGCTACAAGAGCTGTATAGCCGGAGGTGCCGTTCCCGTGCCGACCAACGTCAATCCCACCGTCAGGCGACGCCGGTTGGGCCAGGAATTGCGCCGCCTCCGTGAGATCAAGGGCATGACGGCGGAGGAGGTGGCCGAGCGGCTGCTCGTCTCGCAGTCGAAGATCAGCCGCCTGGAGAACGGCCGGCGCTCCATCAGCCAGCGCGACGTCCGCGACCTGTGCGGGGTCTACGAGGTCGAGGACCACCGCGTCGTCGACTCGCTGATGCAGATGGCGAAGGACTCCCGCCAGCAGGGCTGGTGGCACGCCTTCGGCGACATCCCGTACAGCGTCTACATCGGCCTGGAGACCGACGCCGAGTCCCTCCGGGTGTACGAACCCCAGGTCGTGCCGGGGCTGCTCCAGACCAGGAGTTACGCGGAGGCGCTGATCAACGGCGCCCTGCCCGAGGCCCCGCCGTCCGACATCGAGAAGCGGGTGAACGTCCGGGCCCGCCGCCAGGACCGTGTCAACGCGCCCGAGCACCCGCTCCGCCTGTGGGCCGTCATCGACGAGTCCGCCCTGCGCCGGCTGGTGGGCGGCAAGCAGGTCATGATCGACCAGTTGGAGCACCTCATCGAGCAGTCCCAGCTGCCCCATGTGACCGTGCAGGTGCTGCCCTTCGAAATGGGCGCGCACCCCGGCATCAACGGCCAGTACGCGATCCTGGAGTTCCCCGACGCCGCCGACTCCAGCGTCGTCTACATCGAAGGGGTCACGAGCGACCTCTATCTGGAGAAGGCGAACGACGTGCAGCGCTACAGCGTCATGTACGAGCACCTGCGGGCACAGGCCCTGAACGTGGACCAGACCCGCCAGTTCATCGGTGACATCGTCAAGGAGTACACCGCCCGCTGAGACCCTCGGGCAAGGACGGCGACGTCCGGGCACCCGCCGGAACAGGACAGTCCGACAAAGTCCGACGTGCGGGAAATACCGTGATGTAAGCGAGGTGGGGGCGGAAAGATACACCGCCCCTACCTTGCAGCGGAAGACCCGCATGGAATATGCCATCCGGTCGAGTGAACGGCCCCACCACCGGGCGATGTTGGCGAGTAGCGTCGATCACGCCAACAGGAACGAAGTTGGTGCCAATTACATCAACTCTCTGAACCGGAGTGAACATGGCCATTCTTCAGGGTGCTACGGAAAACTGGACGAAGTCGTCGTACTCCGGCGGCAACGGAGCGTGCGTCGAAGTGAAGTCGCCCGTCACGCGGGCCATCGCCGTGCGTGACTCGAAGGCGCCCGAAGGCCCCTCGCTCTCCTTCGTGTCCGGAGCGTGGAACACCTTCGTGCGTGACGTGGCGTCGGGCTCCATCAACGCCTGACGCGTACGCCACCCTTCGGGCGCCTCGCCGCGTCCGGTCGCCGCGCACCACCGCCGGCAGCCCTCTCGTCCGGTTCGCCGTCCTGGCCGAGAGGGTTCGGCCCGCCACCGGATCCAGCACCGCCCGATGGGCGTACGCACACCTCACGACCAGCGCTCGACACCGGCAGCACGCTCCGTGCGGCCGGTTCGCGCGTCACGTCGTGCAGCTCTCCCCCTTCTCCGGCCGCACGGGACCCGCATCCCGTGCGGCCGTTCTGCGTTCTCGGGCGTTCCTGGCGTGCGCCGGTCTCCGCACAGCCTGACGAAGTGCCCGCTCATCGTGGGACCGTGGTCGCGTTCACGACAACGCCCTGCAAGGTCAAGTCCGAGTAAAATCGTTCGCCTTGCTGATCTGCGTTCACATCCCTGACCGAGGGGACCTTGACCGTGGCCCCGGACAGGCGGTTCAATCCCCCAAGTCCCTGTTCCCGCACGGGGACCCCGCTGAAACGGCCGTACCGGCGAAGTGCGTACCCGTTCACAAGGCGGACCCCTGGAGGGGGCACATGAACAGTCTCGACTGGGCCGTGCTCATCGGATACTTCGGTGTGATGGTCGCGATCGGACTCTGGTCGCACAAGCGCGTGGACAACGTCAGCGACTTCTTCACGGCCGGCGGCAAGATGCCGTGGTGGCTGTCGGGCATCTCGCACCACATGTCCGGCTACAGCGCGGTGATGTTCACCGGCTACGCGGGTATCGCCTACCAGTACGGCGTCACGTCCTTCGTGACCTGGTCACTGCCGATCGCGATCGGGATCGGGATCGGCGCGAAGCTCTTCGCCCCCCGCCTCAACCGGCTGCGTTCGCGGCTGCACGTCGCCTCGCCGCTCGAATACCTGAAGAACCGCTACAACATCCAGACCCAGCAGGCCCTGGCCTGGTCCGGCCTGCTGCTGAAGATCGTGGACGTCGGCGCCAAATGGGCGGCCATCGCCACGCTGCTCTCCGTCTTCACCGGTATCACCCTGACCCAGGGCATCTTCATCACGGGCGCGATCACCGCCGTGTACTGCACGGTCGGCGGGCTGTGGGCGGACGCGCTCACGGAACTGGGGCAGTTCGTCATCCAGCTCTTCGCCGGCCTGGCCATGCTGGTCATCGCCATGAGCAAGCTGGGCGGCTTCAGCTCACTGTGGACGGTCTGGGACAAGCTGCCCGAGGGCCACACCAGCCCGACGGCCGGACCGTACACGGTGACCTTCCTCCTCGCGTACCTCTTCATCAAGACCTTCGAGTACAACGGCGGCATGTGGAACCAGGCCCAGCGCTACATGGCCACGGACTCCCCGCGCTCCGCGACCCGTTCGGCCCGGCTCTCGGCGGTGCTGTGGCTGGTGTGGCCGACCGTGCTCTTCTTCCCGATGTGGGTCGCGCCGCTGCTCGTCGAGGCCAAGAAGCCCGACGCCTCGGACAGTTACGCCCTCATGACCGAGCAGCTGCTGCCGCACGGGCTGCTGGGGCTGGTCGTCGTCGGGTTCTTCTCGCACACGATGGCCATGTGCTCCTCCGACGCGAACGCCATCTCGGCGGTGTTCACCCGGGACATCGCACCCGTCTTCTCCAAGGCGGCCCGCACCTGGAGCAACCGCAGCGGCCTGCTGGCCGCGCGGCTCTCCACGCTCGCCTTCCTCGGGCTGTCGATGGCGTTGGCGACGCAGATCAACTCGCCGACGTTCAAGGACATCATCTCGGTCGTGATCAAGTGGGTGGCCGGTCTGATGGGCCCGATCGCGATCCCGTTCATGCTCGGCCTGCTGCGCAGGTTCCGCAGGTCCGGCCCGACGGCCGCGCTCACCAGCTGGGCGGCGGGACTGCTCGCCTTCTACTTCACCAACTACAACTTCGACGGCTCGGTGAAGACGGATGTCGCCCTCCAGTACCAGGTGGCCCTGCCGCTGGCGATCTCCCTCGTGCTCTACATCGCCATCGGGTTCATCAAGCCCGAGGACACCCCGGAGCGCGACGCCCTGATCGAGATGATCAACACGGACGGCGGAGGCACGGCGGCTGCGGTCCCCCCGCAGAGGCCGGGGCCGGAGAGCACGGAGGTCCATGAGGGCGTGAAGGACTGACGGTCCGGCGCGCGGGACTGACGGTCCGGCGCGCGGGGCCGACGGACGCCCCGGGTGGCGGGCGCGGGTAGCGGGCGCGGACGGTGGACGGGAGGCGGTGGGCGGTGGCGCGCGAGTGACGGCCGGTGAACAGGGCGGTCGGCGCGTGGGCGGCGGCCGGTGGACTGGAGCGGCGGCGGACGGTGGACGGGGGCGGCCGGTGGACTGGAGCGGCTGTGGGCGGGGAGCGGCCGGTGGACGGCCGAAGGCCGGTAAGTGGTCGCGGGCCGGTGAACGGGCTGCCTCAGGTCGATAGCTGTGACCGGCGAACGGGGCGCCTCGGGTCGACGGTCGGGCCCGGCCAACGGGAGGCCTCAAGTCGACAGCTGGGACCGGGGAACCGGCCGCCTCAGGTCGGCGGTCGGCTCGGCCAACCGGATGCCTCAGGTCAACAGCTGGGACCGGGGAACCGGCCGCCGCAGGTCAACTGGGGCCGGCGAACGAGCCGCCCCAGGTCGGCAGTTAGGCCTGGCGGACCAGCCACCTCAGGCCGACGGTCCGGTCCGTCAACGGGCCACCTCAGGCCGACGGTCCGGTCCGTCAACGGGCCGCCTCAGGTCGACTGCCAGGTCCGGTGAACCGGCGAGCGGGCGGGCGGGCACGGCGCCAGCCCGTCCCAGCCCGGCCACCGGCCCGGCCGTGCCGCCCGTCCCCGTCGCACCGGAGGCTCCCGTCGGCCGCTGCCACCGACGTGGCGGCCCCTCCCGGCCCCCTCAAGCTCCTCTCGGGCCCCTCGCCGCTCTCCGCTCCCGCTCAGTCCCGGGGGTAGCGGGCCAGCCAGCCCGGGGCCACCGCGGTCGGGCTGTGCAGGGCGGGCCCCTGAGTCATCTCCATCGCGAAGTCGTCGGAGAGTTCGAGGAGGGTCGAGCGCCCCTCCAGCTCGGCCAGCCAGGCCGGCGGGAGTGCCGTCTCGCCGTGCAGGGCTCCGAGAAGAGCCCCGCAGACGGCCCCGGTGGCCGCGGACGGCCCCGAGTGGTTCACGGCGAGCCGCAGCCCGTGGCGTATGTCCTCGCCGACCAGGGCGCAGTACAGGGCGACGGCGAGCACCTCCTCCGCCGAGTCGGTGTCGCCGAGCGCCTCGATGAGTGCGGGCCCGGGGATCCCCTGGCGTACGGAGCCGAGGGCCTGCCGGAGCGCGTCGGTGACCTGCTCGGCACCTGGGCGTCCGGTGAGCAGGGCGAGGGTGCCCTGGACCGAACCGTCCAGGGTCTCTCCCCGGGCCAGGCCGTGGACCATGACGGCGAGGGCTCCGGCCGCGAGCTGGGCGGTGGCATGGCCGTGGGTGTGCGCGGCGCACTCGACCGCGAGCTGGAGGACGAGCTGGGGCTCCCAGCCGACGAGCAGCCCGAAGGGTGCCGAGCGGGTGAGCGCGGCCGAGTCCCGGGCCGCGGGGTTCTTGGGCACAGCCAGCGTGCCCATCGTGGTGTCGCCGAAGCCGGTCAGGCACTCCCGGGTGGGGGCACGGCGGGTGTAGAGCCACTCCTCCCGGGCGAGCCAGCCGTTGTCCTTGCGGCGTTCGTCGGGTCCCCAGGCGCTCTGGGTGGCGGCCCAGCGCAGATGGGCGCGGTGCACGTCGGTGGGCGGGTGCCACGCGCCGGTGTCACGGCGGACCTGCGCCCGGATCAGCCCGTCGACGGTGAAGAGGGTGAGCTGGGTGACGGCGGTGACCGCGCCCCGTCTGCCGTGCGCGGGAACGAAGTCGGCCACCCCGTCCACGCCGTGGGCGGCGCGGATGGCCTCCAGGGTGAGTCCGGAGACGCCCGCTCCGAGCGCGTCCCCGATGGCCCCGCCGAGCAGGGATCCCCGGACGCGGCCGCGGAAGTCCTGCTGCTGGGCACGGCCCCAGACGGCTGTGGTCCCTTTGCTCACCGAGCCCCCTTTCCTTCGGCCTACGTGCGACTGCGCAAGCACTGTAATCGAAAGGGAACTGCGGGTTCATGGCCGGAACAATATGTACCCACTAGCGCGGCGGAGCACTTTTGAACGTCATTCCTCACGTTTTCCGGGACCATTTCCCCGCATGTATCCCGGAGTTAATTCCCCGCTCCTGACCGCCGAGGACGCCTGGCCGCCCCGCGCTCCGCCGGGACCGCTCCAGCGGTCCCGACGGTGACGCAGTGTCAGCCCAACTGTCCCGGACGGTAGTTGCCGGCCGGCTGCCGGGTGATGACGTTCAGCCGGTTGTAGGCGTTGATGACGGCGATGAGGGCCACCAGGGCGACGAGCTGATCCTCGTCGTAGTGCTTGGCGGCGTCGGCCCAGGCCTCGTCCGTCACCCCGCCCGCCGCGTCGGCGACGCGCGTCCCCTGCTCCGTCAGCTCCAGGGCGGCGCGCTCGGCCTCGGTGAAGACGGTGGCCTCCCGCCAGGCCGCGACCAGGTTCAGGCGCGTCGCGCTCTCCCCGGCCTCCGCCGCTTCCTTGGTGTGCATGTCGAGGCAGAATCCGCAGCCGTTGATCTGACTCGCGCGGATCTTCACGAGTTCCTGCGTGGCGGCGGGTACGGCCGAGTCGGTGACCGCCTTTCCGGCCGCATTGACGTGTTTCAGGAAGGCGGCCGCGCGAGGGCTGCCGAAGAGGTTCAGACGCGGTTCCATGATGCGCTCCTATGCGTTGCTGCCGGGCTGGTCACACCCTTACGACGGAGCGGCCCGCACCGGATGTGACATGCCCGCGCATGGGCCGCCTCTCCTGCGGACGCCGTCCGTCCGCCGCACGCCGCGGCCTGCGGCGCGTCCCGGAACGACTGACCCGTCCGCGTCGGGGCGAGGCGCACCACCCGGTCGGCCGGTACCGCCCCCGCCCCCGGCGGGCTCATGCCTCGTCGGGCAGGACGGGGTAGTCCGTGTAGCCCGTCTCCCCGCCGACGTACATCATGTACGCGTCCCGGACCTGGTTCACCGGGGCGCCCGTGCGCATCCGGCGGATCAGGTCGGGGTTGGCCAGGAAGGGGCGGCCGAGCGCGATCACGTCGGCTCCGGCGGTGAGCAGCCGCTCACCGTGGGCGAGCCCGCCGTCCTCCGGGATGCGGTCCTTCGGCAGGACGGGGTTGGCGATGAGCGTCCCGGGCCAGTCCTTGCGGATCCGCTGGAAGACGGGGTCCTCCGGGTCGGCGTACCCCACGTGCAGATAGGCCAGGCCGGTGTCCGCCAGGGCGCCGAGGAGCGCCGGGTAGATCTCCTCGGTGTCGCCCTCCTCGACACCGTTGACCGTGCTCCACGGCGAGACGCGCAGACCGACCCGCTCGGGGCCGATCGCCGCCGCCACGGCCTCGGTCACCTCCACGACGAAGCGGACGCGGTGTTCCGGGGACCCGCCGTAGGCGTCGGTCCGCCGGTTGGTCCCCCGGGCGAGGAACTGGTGGAGCAGGTGGCCGTTGGCGCTGTGCACCTCGACCCCCTCGAAGCCCGCCTCGATCGCGTTGCGGGCCGCGGAGGCGAAGTCCGCCACGGTGGACGCGATGTCCTCGGCGGTCATCTCCCGGGGCACGACCGAGGGCACCCGCCCGGCCGGGGTGTGGATCGTCTCGGGCAACGCGATCGGCGAAGGGGCGACGGGCGTCAGCCCGCTGGTGTCGGGGTGGCCGGCACGCCCACCGTGCTGGATCTGGAGGAACATCCGCCCTCCCTCCGCCCGGACCGCGTCGGTGACCCGGCGCCATCCGGCGACGTGGGCCGGGCTGTGGATCGCCGTGATGTTCGGGTAGGTCTGCCCCACGGCGTTCGGTGTGGACGCCTCGGCGATGATCAGCCCCGCCGTGGCGCGCTGGGCGTAGTAGGTGGCCATGAGCGGGGTCGGCACGCCCTCGGGGGTGGCCCGGTTCCGGGTCAGTGGGGCCATCACGAGGCGGTTGGGCAGGGTGAGGGGCCCGAGGGCGACGGTCTCGAAGAGCTTCCGGGAGGAAGGGGCTGCGTTCGTCATGCAGGCACGGTAAGAATTGACACCGGTGTCAGGTTCAAGTCCAGGAGGCGAGGCATCCATGCGGATCGGCGAGCTGGCCCGGCGTACGGGCGTGAGCGAGCGCTCCCTGCGCTACTACGAGACCCAGGGGATCCTGACGGCCGCCCGCACCCCCGGCGGCCACCGCGACTACCCGGAGGGCGCGGTCGACCGGGTGATCAGGATCCAGGAGTTCTACGCGGCCGGGCTGTGCAGCTCGAAGATCGCCGAGCTGCTGCCCTGTGTGCGGGACGCGGACGGCGGCCCCTCCGAGACGGCCACCCCACGCCTGGTGGGCGACCTCACCGTGGAGCGTGACCGCATCGACCGGAAGATCGACGAGCTGCGCCGCTCCCGGGAGGTGCTGGACGAGGTGATCGCCACGGCGGGCGGGACCACGGACGGGGGCTGATCCGGGCGGGGAGCACCGTCACCGGCGCACGCCCCCGGTCGCGCCAGGGGTGCACCGGCGGCCCGGCCGGTGCACCCTGGCGGCGATCCGTGCGCCCTCCCCCACGCCCCCGCCCCCGGCGGGAAACGCGGGGCCCCTCCCTCAGCCCTCCAGCACCGGCAGCAGCTCCGGCAGATGGCCGTCCGAGGCCGCCGCCGCCCTGACGCGCTCCTCGGGGACCTCGCCGTACAGCGTCGTACGCGGCTTCGCCGGGCGGCCCGCGAGGTCCGCGATGGCGACCAGGTCCTGGACCGAGCGGTACGAGCCGTAACCGGAGCCCGCCATACGGGAGATGGTCTCCTCCATCAGCGTCCCGCCGAGGTCGTTCGCGCCCGAGCGCAGCATCTCGGCGGCCCCCTCCGCCCCGAGCTTCACCCAGCTGGTCTGGATGTTGGTGATGTGCGGGTGCAGCAGGAGGCGGGCCATCGCGGTGACGGCGCGGTTGTCGCGGTCGGTGGGCCCGGGGCGGGCGATGCCCGCCAGGTAGACCGGGGCGTTGGTGTGGATGAAGGGCAGGGTGACGAACTCCGTGAAGCCGCCGGTCTCCTGCTGGAGGCGGGCCAGCGTCCTGAGGTGGCCGAGCCAGTGGCGGGGCTGGTCGACGTGGCCGTACATCATCGTGGACGAGGAGCGCAGGCCCGTCTCGTGCGCCGTCCTGATGACCTCGAGCCAGGTCGCGGTGGGCAGCTTGCCCTTCGTGAGGACCCAGCGGACCTCGTCGTCGAGGATCTCCGCCGCGGTGCCGGGGATCGAGTCGAGCCCGGCCTCCCTCGCCGCGGTCAGCCAGTCGCGGATGGACATGCCGGTGCGGGTCGCGCCGTTGACGACCTCCATCGGCGAGAAGGCGTGCACGTGCATGCCGGGCACGCGCTCCTTGACGGCCCGCGCGATGTCGAAGTACGCGGTGCCGGGCAGGTCGGGGTGGATGCCGCCCTGCATGCAGACCTCGACCGCGCCGACGTCCCAGGCCTGCGCCGCGCGGTCGGCCACCTGGTCCAGCGAGAGGGTGTAGGCGTCGGCGTCCGTACGCCGCTGGGCGAAGGCGCAGAAGCGGCAGCCGGTGTAGCAGACGTTGGTGAAGTTGATGTTCCTGGTGACGACGTAGGTGACGTCGTCACCGACCACGTCGCGGCGCAGGGTGTCCGCGATGCGGCACAGCTCGTCCAGCGCCGGCCCGTCCGCGTGGAGCAGGGCGAGGGCCTGGTCGTCGGTGAGCCCGATGGGGTCGTCGGCGGCCTGGCCGAGGGCCTGGCGTACGTCGGCGTCGATCCTGGAGGGGACCATGCCGGGCGCGGCGGCCTCCCGCAGGGCCTCCCAGTCGCCGTACACCTCGTCGAAGTCGTCGCGGCGGTCACCGGTGCGGCCCTCGGTGTCGATGGTGCGGTGCAGATCGGTGCGGCCGGAGGCGTTGAAGCCCTCGTCGGGCTCCTGCCAGGGCAGGCCCGCCGGGATCGCGCCCTCCTTCGCGAGGCCCGTCTCCGGATCGGCGAGCGCCCGCACGTGCGGCAGGAGGCGCGGGTCGAGCCACGGCTCACCGCGCTGGATGAACTCCGGGTAGATGGTGAGGCGTTCACGGAGCAGGAAACCGGACTCGGCGGTGCGCGCGGCGAGTTCGTCGATCTGCGGCCAGGGGCGCTCGGGGTTGACATGGTCCGGGGTGAGGGGCGAGACGCCGCCCCAGTCGTCGATGCCCGCGCCGATCATCAGGGCGTACTCGGTGTCGACGAGGTTCGGCGGGGCCTGGATGCGGGCGGAGGGGCCGAGGATGTGGCGGGCCACGGCGATGGCGGCGGCCAGCTCCTCCAGTTCGGCGTCCGGCATCCCGCGCATCGCGGTGTCCGGCTTGGCGCGGAAGTTCTGGACGATGACTTCCTGGATGCCGTGGTAGGCGCGCGCCGTTCTGCGCAGCTCGAAGAGGGAGTCGGCCCGCTCCTCGTACGACTCGCCGATCCCGATCAGGATGCCGGTGGTGAACGGCACGTTGGACCGGCCGGCGTCCTCCAGCACCCGCAGCCGGACGGCCGGCTCCTTGTCCGGTGACCCGTGGTGCGGGCCGCCCTTCTCCGACCAGAGCCGGGTCGCCGTCGTCTCCAGCATCATGCCCATGGAGGGGGCGACGGGCTTCAGCCTCTGGAGGTCCGTCCACGTCATCACACCGGGGTTCAGGTGCGGCAGCAGGCCCGTCTCCTCCAGCACCCTGATCGCCATGGCCCGCACATACGCCAGGGTGTCGTCGTACCCCTCGGCCTCCAGCCACTCCCGCGCCTCGGGCCAGCGGTCCTCGGGCCGGTCGCCGAGCGTGAACAGGGCTTCCTTGCAGCCCAGTTCGGCGCCCTTGCGGGCGACGTCGAGGATCTCGTCCGGCGACATGAACATCCCGTGCCCCGCCCTGCGGAGCTTCCCGGGCACGGTGACGAAGGTGCAGTAGTGGCAGGTGTCACGGCAGAGCCGGGTCAGCGGGATGAAGACCTTGCGGGAGTACGTGATCACTCCGGGCCGGCCCGCCGCCTCCAGACCCGCGTCCCGGACCCGGGCGGCGGACGCGGCGAGGTCGGTGAGGTCCTCACCCCGCGCCTGGAGCAGGACGGCGGCCTCGGCCACGTCGAGGGCTACACCGTCGCGGGCCCGCCGGAGGGCGCGCCGCATGGCGTTGGTCGTGGGGCGCTGAGGATCGGTCATGATCCGAGCATACGAGCGCGTCACCCCTTCCGGACCAGGGCCCATGTCCGGCACAACCGCCCGTCCGGCACTGGCGCCTTGGCCGTTATGTCCTACTTGCCCCGTAGGCTCGGGGAGGTGATGGAAACGATCGTGTTCGACATCGGCGAAACCCTCGTCCGCGACGACCGCCACTGGGCCGCCTGGGCCGACTGGCTGGGGGTCCCGCCGCACACCGTCAGCGCGCTGGTCGGCGCCGCCGTCGCCCAGGGCCGCGACAGCGCCGACGCGCTGCGCATCCTGCGCCCCGGGATGGACGTGCGCGAGGCGTACCACGCCCGTGCGGCGGCCGGGCGTGGCGAGTACCTGGACGAGCGGGACCTCTACCCCGACGTCCGCCCCGCCCTGGCCGAACTGCGCGCGCTGGGCCTGCGGGTCGTCGTCGCGGGCGACCGGACGGCCAGGGCCGGGGCGCTGCTGCGGGCCCTGGACCTGCCGGCCGACCTGGTCGCCACCACGGAGGAGTGGGGGGTCGCCAAACCGGACCGGGAGTTCTTCAGCCGCGTGCTGGAGGTGTCGGGCGCACGGCCGGAAGCCACCCTGTACGTCGGCGACCACCCCGCCGACGACCTCTTCCCCGCGAAGTCCTGCGGGCTGCGGACGGCCCACATCCGCCGCGGCCCGTACGGGCATTGGTGGGCGGATCACCCGGACGTCCTGGAGACGGCGGACTGGCGCGTCAGCTCCCTGACCGAACTGCCCGCGCTGCTGGGCGGGTCCGCGCGGCGGCGGGCGTTCGCCGCACCGCCGGCCCGCCGGGCTCCCGCGGCGGAGTCCACGGACCCGGGGCGGACGGCCCCGCCGGAGGAGGGTTCCGCGGCCGGCGGGACGCCCCGCGCGGCGGAGGGGGAGGCGGCCCCGGACCTCGGGCGGGCGGCGTACCCGGCGGAAGGCCCCACGCCGGCCGGGCAGGCGCACCACCCCCAGGACGACCCCGGCACGGCACCGGCCCCTCCGGTATGGGCGGAGCCCACCGCCGAGGGCTGCGCATCGCCCGCACCGGCGGCTCCCGACGCCGAGGCGCCCACGCCTCCCGTGCGGGCGGCGCGCCCCCTTGAGGCCGCCACACCTGTCGCTGGGGCGGAGCCGAGCCCTGACGGGTACGCGCCTCACGTACAGCCGACGCTCACTGCCGAGGAGTCCGCGCCTCACGTACAGCCGACGCTCACTGCCGAGGGCTGCGCACCCCCCGCACAGGCGACGCCGACCCCTGAGGGATCCGCACCCCCCGCACGGACAACACTCACCGCCGAGGAGCCCACGCCTCACGCAGAGACGGCGCTCACCCCCGAGGAGCCCACACGCCCCGTACAGGCGACGCACCGCCGGGAGGGCCGCACACCCCCCGCCCCGGCACCCGGTCCCGCCGGCGAGGCAGCGCTCCTCCCGGAGGAGGCCACCTCTCTCCCGGTGGAGTCCGTGGCCCTCCCGGAAGAGACCGCACCCCTCCCGGAGGAGACCGCTCCGCCCGGGCGGTCGCGGTCCTGAGCGCTACTCCCCCTGGTCCTCGCCCCCGCGCAGCGACAGCCTCAGCCGGTCGCTCGCCAGCCGCATGTGCTCGGCCATCGCCGCGTCCGCGCCCTCCGGGTCCCCCGCCCGGATCGCGTCGAGCACCGCCCCGTGCTCGTGCAGCGTCCCGCTGACCGTTCCCTCGATGTCTCCCGCCCGCTCCATCCACACCTGGAGCAGCGCCCGGATGGAGTGCAGGATGTCGCTGAGCACCGTGTTGCGGGCGATGTTCGCCGTCTCCAGGTGGAAGGCGATATCGGCGTCGATGAACGCCTTGACGTCCGTGCCCGCCTCCCGCATCCGCTCCAGGTGCTTCTCCAGCCGCTCGACGTCCTCCTCGGACGCCCGGTCCGCGGCCAGCCGCGCCGACATGCCCTCCATGAAGGTGCGGACCTCGACCAGGTCCTGCGTACGGCGCTGACCGAGCATCAGGCCCCAGTTGATGGCCCGCGGCAGGAACTCCGAGGTCCCCTCGCGGACGTACGAGCCCGAGCCCGGCCTGATCTCGATGATGCCCAGCACGTCCAGCGCGGACAGCGCCCCGCGCACGCTGGAGCGCGCGACGCCGAGGGCGTCGGCGAGCTGGCGCTCGGCGGGCAGGCGCGTACCCGGTTTCAGGTTCCCCTCGGACAGGTGGTCGAGGAGCCGCTTGGCCACCTCACTGACCGAGGACTCCCGTACGACGGGGCGCAGAAGTGACGTGAAATCGGGCGCTTCGGGCTGCGTGGACACGCCGACCAGTACATCAGACGGAGCGGCCGGCCCCCGGAGCGGGCGGACGATAACGCGCTCATCGGTCCAGGAGAAGGGCTCAGGGGAGCGACCTACGTCACTTTGGTAAATTGGTGACCAATTTAGGATCCAGGGCTAGCTTGGAGTTGTTCACCGGCCGGAAACACAACCTTCAACGGTTTGCCTTCGCCTGCCGGAGTAGACACAGAACCGGACAAAGCGGTCCGCAAGCGAGGAGTCTCCCATGGGCGCCACTGCGCATTCAGCGATCGAGAGATCAGCGATCAAGAAGGTCTCGGTCCGGCTCGTCCCCTTCGTGGCCCTGATGTTCTTCGTGAACTACCTGGACCGGACGGCCGTCTCCTTCGCCGAGCCCAACGGCATGGGGCAGGACCTCGCCCTCACCGCGGCGCAGTTCGGCTTCGCCTCCGGCGTCTTCTTCATCGGCTACATCATTCTCGAAGTGCCCAGCAACATGGCACTGCACAAGTTCGGCGCCCGCCGCTGGCTGGCCAGGATCATGGTGTCCTGGGGCATCGTCGCCCTCCTCTTCACCTGGGTGCAGAACAGCGAGCAGCTCTACACGCTCCGCTTCCTGCTCGGTGTCGCCGAGGCCGGCTTCTTCCCCGGCGCGATCCTCTTCCTGAGCCAGTGGGTGCCCTCGCGGCACCGTACGAAGGTGCTCGGCCTCTTCTACCTCGCGCAGCCCCTGACCACCGTCATCGGCGCCCCGCTGGCCGGCTGGTTCATCAACCAGCACGGGCTCTTCGGCCTCGAGGGCTGGCGCGTGATGTTCCTCGGCGTGTCCATCCCGGCGATCCTGCTGGGCGTCATCGCCTGGTTCTACCTGATCGACAAGCCGGCCGACGCGAAGTGGCTGACCGCCGAGGAGCGTGACTGGCTCACCAAGGAGCTCGCCGCGGAGAACGCCGGCAAGACCGGCGCGGACGAGAGGACCAACCACGGCAAGGAGGCCCTGAAGGCGGCCTTCACCAACAGCCGCGTGTGGACGCTCGCCCTCATCTACTTCGGCTTCATCTACGGCCTGTACGCCCTCGCCTTCTTCCTGCCGACGATCATCAGCGGCTTCCAGGACCAGTTCGGCACGACGTTCAGCGTGATGGACAAGGCCCTGATCACGGCCATCCCGTACCTCCCGGCCGCGGTCGTCCTCTACTTCTGGTCACGCCACGCCACCAGGCACGGTGTCCACACCTGGCACATCGCCGGACCGGCCGTCGTCGGCGGGATCTCCATCCCCCTCGCCCTCTACATGGGCTCGCCCGCCGCCACGATCGCCGTCATCACCGTCACCGCGTGCGCGATCTTCGCCGCCCTGCCGGTCTTCTGGTCGGTCCCCTCGCAGTTCCTGACCGGCGCGGCAGCCGCGGCCGGTATCGCCCTGATCAACACCGCGGGCAACGTCGCCGGCTTCGCCGCCGGGTACGTGACCGGCTGGCTGAAGGACTTCAGCGGCGCGTACTACCTGCCGCTGTTCCTCGTCGGGGCCTTCATGCTCATGTCCGCCGCGCTGATGCTGTGGCTCGCCAAGCGGTCCAAGGACCGCGACGCGCACCACGGCCGGCCTCTCGCAGAGGTTCGCTGATGACCCGCCTGTCCAACGACCCCGCCGCCTTCGCCGACGAAGCGCTCGAAGGCTTCGTCGCCGCCCACCCCCGCCGGGTCCGCCAGGTCCCCGGCGGGGTGGTCCGGGCCACCCGCACCGCCCCCGGCCAGGTCGCCGTGGTCGTCGGCGGCGGCTCCGGGCACTACCCGGCCTTCTCCGGGCTGGTCGGCCAGGGCCTCGCCCACGGCGCGGCGGTCGGCAACGTCTTCGCCTCCCCCTCCGCCCACCAGGTGCGCCAGGTCGCGCGGGCCGCCGACACCGGCGGCGGCGTCCTCCTCGCCTACGGGAACTACGCGGGCGACGTCCTGCACTTCGGCCAGGCGGCCTCGCTCCTGACCGCCGAGGGCATCCCCGCCCGCACGCTCGGCGTCACGGACGACATGTCCAGCGCCTCCGCCGACGAGGCCCACAAGCGCCGCGGTGTCGCCGGTGACCTGGTCGTCTTCAAGGTGGCCTCGGCGGCGGCCGAGACCGGCCTGCCGCTGGACGAGGTGACCAGGATCGCGGAGCTGGCGAACGCCCGTACCCGCTCCTTCGGTGTCGCGTTCTCCGGCTGCACCCTGCCGGGCGCCGACCACCCCCTCTTCACGGTGCCCGAGGGCCGCATGGCCGTGGGCCTGGGCATCCACGGCGAGCCCGGCATGGGCGAGCAGCCCGTGCCGACCGCCGACGGGGCGGCCGAACTCCTGGTCTCCACCGTCCTCGGCGAACTCCCCGAGGGCGTCGGCCGGCCGCGGGGGCAGCGGGCCGCGGTGATCCTCAACGGCCTGGGCTCGGTGAAGTACGAGGAGCTGTTCGTCGTCTACCGCAGGGTCGCCCAACTCCTCGCCGAGGCCGGCGTCGAGACCGTGGACCCCGAGGTCGGCGAGCTGGTCACCAGCTTCGACATGGCCGGTGTCTCGCTCACCCTGTGCTGGCTCACCGACGAGCTGGAGCCGCTGTGGACGGCCCCGGCCGACGCGCCCGCCTACCGCAAGGGCGCCGTGGACGCCGCTGACCTGTACGTGCCGGACCCGTCGGCCGAGACGGCCGAGGACACCGTGCCGCCCGCCACCGACGCCTCCCGCGAGGCGGCCCGCACGGTCCTGGCCGCCCTGCGCGTCCTCAAGGACACCGTCGACGTCCACGCCGAGGAGCTCGGCCGGATCGACGCGGTCGCCGGCGACGGCGACCACGGGATCGGCATGCAGCGCGGCTCCACCGGGGCCTTCGAGGCCGCGACCCGCGCCGAGGCGCTCGGCGCCGGTGCGGAAACGCTTCTGCACAGGGCCGCCGACGCCTGGGCCGACCGGGCCGGCGGCACGTCCGGCGCCCTGTGGGGCGTCATCCTGCGGGCCGTCGGCACCGCGCTCGGCGACACCGAGCGCCCCACGGCCTCCGTGGTCGCCTCCGGTGTCGCCCAGGCGTCGGCGGGCGTCATGGAGCTGGGGAAGGCGGAGGTCGGCGACAAGACGATGGTCGACGTCCTCGTCCCCTTCGCCTACGCGCTCACGGCCGCCACCCGGGCGGGACAGCCGCTGGCCGCCGCCTGGGACACGGCCGCGCACTCCGCGTCGGCCGCCGCCCGGGACACGGCCGACCTTCTCCCCCGGATGGGCCGCGCCCGCCCGCACGCCGAGAAGAGCCTCGGCACCCCGGACGCCGGAGCCCACTCGCTCGCCCTGATCGTCCGTGCCGTGCACGGAGTGTTCGTACCCACCCTGGAGAACCACTGATGTCCGAAAAGCTCCGCATCGTCGTCGGCTCCGACGACGCCGGCCACGCCTACAAGGAAGCCCTCAGGAAGGACCTGGAGGCCAGCGGTCTCGTCGCCACCGTCATCGACGTGGGGGTCGACGCGGACGGGCACACCGCCTACCCGAAGGTCGCCATCGCCGCCGCCGAGATGGTCGCCCGCGGCGAGGCCGACCGCGCCCTGCTGGTGTGCGGCACGGGCCTCGGGGTCGCCATCGCCGCCAACAAGGTCAAGGGCATCCGGGCCGTCACCGCCCACGACTCCTTCTCCGTCGAGCGCGCCGTCCTCTCCAACAACGCCCAGGTCCTCACCTTCGGCCAGCGCGTCGTCGGCCTGGAACTGGCCCGCCGGCTGGCCGCCGAGTGGCTGACGTACCGCTTCGACGAGGCGTCGGCGTCCGCCGCCAAGGTCGCGCTGATGGACGACTACGAGAACGGGAACGACCTCGGGAACCAGGAAGCCGCAGCCTGATGTCCGCCGCGCAGAACCCCCGGGTCACGATCGGCGTGAGCCTGAAGATGTACTTCGGCCACCACCAGACCCTCAACTGGGCCCGGAGCATCGCCTCCCTCGCCGCCCGGCACCCCGCCGTCACCGGCGGGACGGCCGAGCTGTTCGTGCTGCCCGCCTTCCCCGCGCTGGTCCCGGTCACCGGGATCCTGGCCGGCACGGAGGTGCGTACCGGGGCGCAGGACCTGGCGGCCGAGGACTCCGGTCCGTACACCGGCGAGGTCAGCGGCGCCCACCTGCACGAGATCGGTGCCCGCTACGCCGAGGTCGGCCACGCCGAGCGCCGCCGGCTCTTCGGCGAGGGCGACACGGTGGTCGCCGCCAAGACGGCCGCTGCCCTGCGCAACGGGCTGACCCCGGTGCTCTGCGTCGGCGAACTCGACCAGGTGTCGCCCTCCGACGCCGCCTCCCGCACGGTCGACGAGGCCGAACGCATCCTGGCCACCGCGTCCCAGGACGGCCCGTCGGCCCCGGTCGTCCTCGCGTACGAACCGCAGTGGGCCATCGGCGCGCCGAGGCCCGCCTCCCCGGAGCACATCCGTGTGGTCTGCGCAGCGCTCACCGCCTGGCTCGCCACCCAGCCGTCCCTGGCCGGAAGCCGCGTGATCTACGGCGGCAGCGCGGGCCCCGGGCTGCTGACCGAGCTGGGCACGGGCGTCGACGGGCTGTTCCTCGGCCGCTTCGCGCACGACCCGGCAGCGGTGGAACGCATCCTCGACGAGACCCTGGAAGGAGCCCCGGCGTGTCCTACGGCCTGAGCACCTACGCCTTCTTCTGGCGCATCTCCGACAAGGCCCCCCGGCCCCTCACGCTCGACGAGATGCTCGCGCAGACCCGGGAGATGGGCGGCGAGGTCTTCCAGATCTGCGACTACCCGCTGATCGAGACGTACGACGACGAGCGGCTCGACGCCCTGCGCGCGACCGCGGCCGGCCACGGCATCACGCTGGAACTGGGCACCCGGGGCGTGGGCGCGGAGCACCTCGCCGCCTACCTGCGCATCGCGCGGCGGCTGGGCGTCACCCTGGTCCGCTCGATGATGAACACCGCCGCCCACCGGCCGACGGTCGCGGAGGCCACCGCCCTCCTGCGCGAGGCCGTCCCCGCCTACGCGGCGGCAGGCGTGACGCTCGGCCTGGAGACGTACGAACAGGTCTCCACCGACGACCTGCTGTCCGTCGTACGCGCCGTGGACAGCCCGTACCTCGGCGTCGTCCTCGACCCGGGCAACAGTGTCGCCCGGCTGGAGCGCCCGGTGGACGTCGTGGACGCCACCGCCCCCTACGTGGTGAACATCCACGTCAAGGACTTCTCGTTCTCCCGCCGCGACGGCTGGGTCGGCTTCACCTTCGCCGGCTGCCTTCTCGGCGAGGGCCTCCTCGACTACGGCCACATGATCGACACGGTCGGGCCGGACGCGCGGGGCATCAACCAGATCGTGGAGCACTGGCTCCCCTGGCAGGGCGATTTCGAGGAAACCGCCCGCCTGGAGGACCAGTGGACCCGGCACAGCATCAACACCCTTTTGAGGAGCAAGTAATGGCCACCGGATCCAAGACCGTCGCCGTCATCGGGGCCGCAGGCAAGATGGGCCAGCGCGTCTCCAACAACCTGGTCAAGAGCGACTTCACCACCCTCTTCGCCGAGAACTCCCCCAAGGGCCAGGAGCTCGTCCGCGAGCTCGGCCGCGAGCTGACGGACGGCGCGGACGCCGCCGCGCAGGCCGACGTGGTGATCCTCGCCGTCCCGGACGTCGTCCTGGGCAAGGTCTCCGAGCAGCTCGTCCCGGTCATGAAGCCCGGCGCGATCCTGCTGACCCTGGACCCGGCCGCCGCGTACGCCGGTCTGCTGACCCGCCGCGCGGACGTGCACAACGCCGTGGCGCACCCCTGCCACCCGTCGGTGTTCCTGGAGCGCACGACGAAGGAGGAGTGGGCGGACACCTTCGGCGGCATCGCCGCACCCCAGGAGGTCGTCGCCTCCTTCGAGCCGGCCGCCGAGTCCGCCGACCCGGCCGCCCAGGAGCTCGCCGAGGCCGTCATCGCCACCATGTACGCCCCGGTCGTCGAGGTGCACTGGGTGACGGTCAAGCAGCTCGCGGTCCTGGAACCGACCCTCGTCGAGACGATCGCCTGCATGGTCGGCGCCCTGCTGACCGAGGCACTCCACGAGACCGTCCACACGGTGGGCGTCCCGGAGAAGGCGGCCCGCGCCATGCTGCTCGGCCACACCCAGGTCGCGCTGGCCAACACCCTCAAGGGCTCGAACCCGTTCTCCGACGCGTGCCTGATCGCGATGGACTACGGGCGCGAGTCGATCGTCCGCGACGACTGGAAGAACGTCTTCAAGGACGACGAGCTCGACAAGGTCATCACCCGGATGCTCAAGATCAAGGAGATCCAGCGCTGACCCGGTCCTGACACCGGCTCGCACCGCGCCGCACCCCCACGGGAAGGCCGGGCCCTCCACCCCCGGTGGAGAGCCCGGCCTTCCGCGTACCCCGGCCCGGAAGACGCCGGGCCTACTTGCCCAGGGTCGCCTTCATCACGCTGCGGGCGATCGGGCCGCCCAGTCCGCCACCCGAGATGTCCGAGCGGGAGATGTCCATCGCGGTCGGGTCGATGAACACCGCGACCGCCACCGACTGGCCGTCGGACTTCTTGCCGTACGAGACGAACCAGCCGTACGGGACTTCCTTGCTCACGTCGTCACCGCGCTGGGCCGTACCCGTCTTGCCGCCCACCGTCACGCCGTCGATCAGGGCGCGCTTCGCGCTGCCCTCCTTGGCGGTGAACTCCATCATCTCCTGGACCTTCTTCGCCGTGTCCTCGGAGACCGCCTCGCTCTTGAGCTGCGGCTGGTGCTCCTCCAGGGTCGACAGGTCCGGGCTGAGCAGCTTGTCCACGATGTAGGGCTGCATCAGCTTGCCGCCGTTGGCGAGGGCCGCCGTGACCATCGCCATCTGCATCGGGGTGCTGGTGAGGCTGCCCTGGCCCATGCCGGTGAGGGCGGTGCCGGGCTTGTCCAGCTTCTCCGGGTAGAGGCTCTTCGTGGCGAGCATGTCGCCGAAGGCGTCGGAGTAGACGTCCTCGTTGAAGCCGAACTTCTCGGCGGTCTCGCGCATCCCCTTGTCGCCCACCTTGAGCGCGGCGTCCAGGAAGACGTTGTTGCAGGAGTACTGCATGGCCGTCTTCATCGACGCCTTGTTGCACGTCGCGTCACCGGCCTCGCTGCTGATCTTGCTCTGCGACAGCGGCAGCGGGTACGGGGAGACCGCGTCGGTCGGCGCGTCGACATCCGTGACGACGCCGTGCTCCAGGGCCGCGGCGGCCGTCAGGATCTTGAAGGTGGAGCCGGGCGGGAAGGTCTCGCGCAGCGGCCGGTTGGCGAGCGGCTTGCCCTTGTCGTCGATGAGGGCCTGGAACTTGTCGCCCTCCTTGAAGGAGTTGCCGGTGAAGACCGAGGGGTCGTACGACGGCGTCGAGACCAGGGCGAGGACCTTGCCGGTCGACGGCTCGATGGCCACCACCGCGCCCCGCGCGTTCAGGTCGGTCAGACCCTTGTAGGCCGCCTCCTGCGCCTTCGGGTCGATCGTGGTGACCACGTCGCCGCCCCGCCGCTCCTCACCGGTGAGGATGTCCTTCGCGTGCCGGAACGCGAAGCGCTCGTCCTGGCCGCTGAGGATGCCGTCGTACGTCTTCTCCAGGAGGGACATGCCCTGGGCCTGCGAGGCGTAGCCGGTGACGGGGGCGTACATCGCGCCCTGCTTGAAGGTGCGCTGGTACTTGAAGTCGGTGCCCTCGACCAGCTTCGAGCCCGTCACGGCCTTGCCGCCCACGATGATGTCGCCGCGCGGGGTGGCGAACTGGGTGATCTTGACCCGCCGGTTGTGCTCGTGGGTGGCGAGCTCCTCGCTCTTGGCGTACTGGAGCCAGTTCGTCCGTATCAGCAGGGCAAGCATCAACAGCCCGCAGAAAATGGCTATGTGCCGCAAGGGCCTGTTCATCGTGCTCCCGCTCCCCAGGCAGCCGAGCACACACGCACATGGGCCGCACCATCGTGTCCGGATGTGATAGATGCGATTTTAGCCCGGACGGTTGCGTCGGACGCTCACCGCGGTACGCCGGGCGACCGCGGACGCCTCACAGATGGGCCGCGTACGCGTCCAGCGCGCGCAGCACCTCACCCTCCTCGGCCGGGGGCAGCTGGAGGACGACCTCCTCGACGCCCAGGTCCGCGTAGTGCGCCAGCTTGCCCGGCGAGGGCTGCACGGCGTACGGCACCACCTGGAGCTGTTCCGGGTCGCGTCCCGCCTCCTCCCAGGCCGCGCGGAGCCGCGGCACGGACTCCGACAGGCCGCGCCCGCCGATCGGCAGCCAGCCGTCCGCCTCCCGGGCGATCCGCGCGAACAGCTTCGGTCCGGCCGCCCCGCCGATCAGGGTGCGCGGGCCGTTCACCGGGCCGCGCGGCTTCCGCACCGGCTTCGGGTAGGCGTGGCTGGCCCGCACCGACCCGAACTCGCCCTCGTACGCCGTCGGTTCCTCGGCCCACAGGGCCCGCATCAGGGCCAGCCGATCGCTGCCGAGCGCGCGCCGCGTCGACCACTGCACGCCGTGGTCGTCGGCCTCCTCCACGTTCCAGCCGTAGCCGATGCCGAGCGTGAGACGGCCGCCGGAGAGGTGGTCGAGCGTGGCGGCCTGCTTCGCCAGGTCGATGGGGTCGTGCTGGGCGATCAGCGTGATGCCGGTGCCCAGGCCGAGCCGCTCGGTGACGGCGGCGGCCTGCCCCAGCGCGACGAACGGGTCGAGGGTGCGGCCGTACTCGGCCGGCAGCTCGCCGCCCGCCGGGTACGGGGTCTCCCGGCTCACGGGGATGTGCGTGTGCTCGGGCAGGTACAGCCCGGCGAACCCGCGCTGCTCCAGCTCGCGCGCGAGCCGGACCGGCGTGATCGTCTGGTCGGTGAGGAAGATCGTGGTGGCGATCCGCATGCGGGGCTCCTCGCTCGTCGTCCGTGACGGCTCCACGGTATGCGGTACGGGCCGCCACCGGGGCCACTCCGCCGGGGCCGGAGGCGGGCTCCGGCCCCGGCGTCCGGGGGACCTCCGGCGCCGCCCTTCCGCCCGGCGGGCGCCCCGGAGCGCGTACGGGATCCCCGCCGCCGGGCGCTACTTGCGGTACAGCTCCTCGATCTCCGCCGCGAAGTCCCGGGTGATCGCGTCCCGCTTGAGCTTCAGGGACGGCGTGAGGTGGCCGCCCTCCTCGGTGAAGTCCTTGGTCAGGACGGTGAACTTGCGGATCGACTCGGCGCGCGAGACGAGCCGGTTGGCCTCGTCGACGGCGCGCTGGAGCGCCGTGCGCAGTTCGTCGTCGTGGACGAGCTCGCGCAGCGGGACGTCCTCCTTCTTCCGCATCCGGCGCCAGTGGGCGAGGCCGTCCGGTTCCAGCGTGATCAGGGCGCTGATGAACGACCGGTTGTCCCCCACAACCATGCACTGGCTGACCAGCGGATGGGCGCGCAGCCAGTCCTCCAGGGGGGCGGGCGTGACGTTCTTGCCGCCGGAGGTGATGATGATGTCCTTCTTGCGGCCGGTGATCGTGAGGTAGCCGTCCTCGTCCAGCGCGCCCAGGTCACCCGTCGGGAACCAGCCGTCCCGCGAGGAGGGCGCCGCCGCGCCGCGCTCGGTGTCCCAGTAGCCCCGGAAGATCTGGCCCCCGCTCAGCAGGACCTCGCCGTCGTCCGCGATCCGCACGGCGGTGCCCGGCAGGGGCCAGCCCACCGTGCCCAGCCGGGGTTTGAGGGGCGGGGTGACCGTGGCGGCCGCGGTGGTCTCGGTCAGGCCGTAGCCCTCGAAGATCTGCATCCCGGCCCCGGCGTAGAACGCGGCGAGCCGGTGTCCCAGCGGGGAGCCGCCGCAGATGGCGTACCGGACGTGGCCGCCGAGCGCGGCCCGGATGCGCCGGTAGACCAGCGGGTCGTAGAGGGCGCGGGCGGCCCGGAGACCGATGCCGGGACCGGGGCCCGTGCCGTGCTCGGCGGCCTCGACCGCCTCGCCGTAGCGCTGCGCGATCCGGGCCGCGCGGTCGAAGGACGAGACCCGGCCCATCTTCTCGGCGGTGGCCCGGCCGGTGTTGTAGACCTTCTCCAGGACGTACGGGATGGCCAGCAGGAACGAGGGCTTGAAGCCGGCCAGGTCCACCAGCAGGTCCTCGGTCCGGATCGACGGCGCGTGCCCGAGCCGGACCCGCGCGCGCATGCAGCCGATCGCGACCATCCGGCCGAAGACGTGGGAGAGGGGCAGGAACAGGAGCGTGGACGCCGGGTACTTGGAGACCGACCTGAAGACCGGGTGGAGCAGCTCGATGGCGTTGTCGACCTCGGCGAAGAAGTTCCCGTGGGTCAGGACGCAGCCCTTGGGACGGCCCGTGGTGCCCGAGGTGTAGATGAGGGTGGCGGGGCTGTCCGGCTCCAGGACGGAGCGGCGGGCGGTGAGGACCGCGTCGGGTATGTCCTTGCCCAGCGTCTTCAGGCGGCCCGTCGCGCCCGTGTCGAACTGCCAGAGGTGGGCGAGGTCCCCGAGCTGCTGGCGCTCCCGGCTGACCAGCCGGCCCTGCTCCTTCGTCTCCACGGCGCAGGCGACGGCCCCGGAGTCCTGGAGGATCCAGCGCGTCTGGAAGGCCGACGAGGTGGGGTAGATCGGCACGGTGACCAGCCCGGCCGCCCAGGACGCGAAGTCGAGCAGCGTCCACTCGTACGTCGTACGGGCCATGATCGCGACCCGGTCACCGCTCTGGAGCCCCTCCGCTATCAGGCCCTTGGCGACGGCCCGCACCTCCGCGGCGAATTCGGCGGCGGTCACGTCCTGCCAGCTGCCGTCGGCCTGCTTGCGGCTGAGGACCGCCTCCGACGGGGCCTCCCGGGCGTTGTCGAAGGGGATATCGGCGAGCGAGCCCCGTCGCACGGCCGGCGCGAGCGGAGGCACGGAGACCTCCCGTACGGTGCCGTCGGCGCCCCTGACCTTGGTCGGCTCGACCAGGACGGGGGCGGTGGGCGCGGGTGTGGCGGCGGGCGTGGACACGAGCGGCTCCTCGACATGGGGTCCGGCGCCGGGCCCGTCCCTGGGGTCCGGCGCCGGGGCGGCTGCTGGATGCGCGGGTCGTTCACGTACGGATGAGCGGCCGGGGCGGTGGTGCGTCCGGCCCCCCCGGGCGGGGTCAGGGGCGTTCCAGGACGGCGGTGACGCCCTGGCCGCCGGCGGCGCAGACGGAGATCAGGCCCCGGCCCGGCGCGTCCCGCTCCGCGAGGAGCTTGGCCAGGGTCGCCACGATCCGGGCGCCCGTCGCGGCGAAGGGGTGTCCGGTGGCGAGGGACGATCCGACCACGTTGAGCTTGTCCCTGTCGACGGGTGCGAGCCCCTGTTCCTCCCAGGCCGCCAAAGTGGCGAGCACCTGGGAGGCGAAGGCCTCGTGGATCTCGAAGAGGTCGAAGTCCCCGATGGTCAGCCCGGCCCGTTCCAGCATGCGCGGCACGGCGTACGCGGGTGCCATCAGCAGCCCGTCCTCGCCGTTCACGTAGTCCACGGCGGCCGTCTCGTACAGCGACAGGAAGGCGAGCGGCTCCAGGCCGTGCGCCTCGGCCCACTCCTCGCTCGCCAGCAGCACGGTGGCCGCGCCGTCGGTGAGCGGGGTCGAGTTGCCCGCGGTCATCGTCGCGTCGGGGTGTTCGGCGCCGAACACCGGCTTCAGCGTGGCGAGTTTGCCGACCGTGGAGCCGGGGCGCAGGTTCTGGTCGCGTTCCAGGCCGAGGTAGGGGACGACGAGGTCGTCCAGGAAGCCGCGCTCGTACGCCGCGGCGAGCCGCTGGTGGCTGGTGGCGGCCAGCAGGTCCTGGTCCTCGCGGGCCACGCCCCACTTCCGGGCGGTGACCGCCGCGTGCTCGCCCATCGAGAGTCCGGTGCGGGGCTCGGAGTTGCGCGGGATGTCCGGGACGAGGTGGCTGGGGCGCACGGCCGCCAGCGCCCTGATCCGGGCGCCCGTGGACCTGGCGCGGCGCGCCTCCAGCAGGATCCGGCGCAGCCGGTCGTTGACCCCGAGGGGTGCGTCGCTCGTGGTGTCCGCGCCGCCCGCGACGGCCGAGTCGATGGCGCCGAGCGCGATCTTGTTGGCGGCGGCGATGACGGCCTGGAGACCGGTACCGCACGCCTGCTGGATGTCGTACGCGGGCGTGCGCGGGTCCAGCGCGGACCCCAGGACCGTCTCGCGGGCCAGGTTGAAGTCCCGGCTGTGCTTGAGGACCGCGCCGGCGACGAACTCGCCGACCCGCTGACCCCGCAGGCCGAAACGCTCGACCAGCCCGTCCAGCGCGGCGGTCAGCATCTCCTGGTTCGACGCCCGTGCGTAGGGGCCGTCGGAGCGGGCGAACGGAATGCGACTGCCACCGATGACCGCGACCCGGCGCGGCTGCGGAAGTGCGAGGGGAATCAACTCGACCAACTCATCTCGACAACTCCTGACCCTTGAGTAACCTTACTCTGGAGTAAATCTACGACCGAGCAGGAGTCCAGACAATGGCCGACCGCTATCTGCACTTCACCGGCACGGCTCCCGGCCGCTTCCTGAGCCGCAGGCTCGGCCTGCCGCAGCCCGCGCCGCTCCGCCGCTGGACACTGGAAACCCCGTCCCTCGAAGGGCCGTTGCTCCACCTCACCGCAGGCGAGTCCGCGTACTCCGGCACGCTCGGCCCGGTGCTCGCCACGACCGGCCTGGAGGTCACCGGCCGGGCCGGACGCCCCGCCGCCGTCGTCCTCGACGCCACCGGCGTCACCACGGCCGCCGGGCTCGCCGCCGTGCACGCCGGACTCCACCCCGTCATACGGTCGTTGGCCGGCGGCGGCCGCGTCGTCGTCCTCGGCACCGCACCGTCCCCCGACGACCACCACCAGGCGGCGGCCCAGCAGGCCCTCGAAGGGTTCGTCCGCTCGCTCGGCAAGGAGATCGGCCGGGGCTCCACCGCACAGCTGGTACGCCTCGCCCCCGGGGCGGACGCCGCCTGTGCCGAGTCCACCCTCCGCTTCCTGCTGTCCCCCCGCTCCGCCTACGTCAGCGGCCAGGTCGTCGAACTCACCGCGGACGCGCCCGGCGAGGTGGCCGACTGGGCGGCGCCGCTGACGGGGCGCACCGCACTGGTCACCGGCGCGGCCCGCGGCATCGGCGCGGCCGTCGCGTCCGTCCTGGCCAGGGACGGCGCCCAGGTGATCTGCCTGGACGTCCCGCAGGCCGAGGAGGAACTCGCCCGCACCGCGGCCCGCCTCGGCGCCACCGCCCTGCCGCTGGACATCACCGCGCCCGACGCCGCCGCGCTGATCGCCGCGGCCGTGCCCGGCGGCCTCGACATCCTGGTGCACAACGCGGGCATCACCCGGGACCGCCGGCTCGCCAACATGCCGGCCGACCGCTGGGCCTCGGTCATCGACGTCAACCTGGACAGCGTCCTGCGCACCACGGACGCCCTCCTGGAGTCGGGCACCGTGAACCGGGGCGGCCGGATCGTCGCCACCGCGTCCATCGCCGGGATCGCCGGCAACAACGGCCAGACCAACTACGCGGCCAGCAAGGCCGGCATCATCGGCCTCGTCCGCTCCCTGGCCCCGCGCGCCGCCGCCGCGCACGGCGTCACCGTCAACGCCGTGGCTCCCGGTTTCATCGAGACGAAGATGACGGCCGCCGTGCCCCTCGTCATCCGCGAGGCGGGACGCCGGATGAACTCCCTGTCCCAGGGCGGCCTCCCCGTCGACGTCGCCGAGACCACCGCCTGGTTCGCCCAGCCCGCGTCGGGTGCCGTCAACGGCCAGGTCGTGCGGGTCTGCGGCCAGAGCCTGCTGGGGGCGTGAACCATGGGCCTGAGCCTGTACCTCGTCCGCGGGGCCGTCACCTCGCCGTTCAAGCGGGCCGGACGCCCCGGCGCCACGCTGCCCGCCACGCGTGAGGTGCTCCCGGCCGGGCGCATCGCCCCCGGCCCGCTCGCCGCGTACAGCAGGATCTGCGGCTTCGCCGAATCAGGCCCGCTGCCGCTCACCTATCCGCACGTGCTGGGCTTCCCGCTCGCCATGCGGCTGATGACGGGCCGTGACTTCCCGCTCCCGGTGCTGGGCCTGGTCCACACCTGGATCGAGATCACCGGCAGCCGGGTGCTCCAGCCGACGGACGCGCTCGACGTCACGGTGTACGCGGCCGGGCTGACACCGCACCGGCGGGGCACCGAGGTCACGATGGTCACCGAGGCGCGCCTCGCGGGCGAGCTCGTCTGGGAGTCCCGCAGCGGCTACCTCTCGCGGCACGCCGGCGGTACCGCGGCCGCCCCGGCCGCTCCCCCGGGCGCGTCCCCGGAGCTGCCCGCCGTGGCCGAGTGGCGGCTGCCCGCCGACCTCGGACGACGGTACGGCGCCGTCTCGGGCGACCGGAACCCCATCCACCTGCACCCCGCGACGGCCCGGCTCTTCGGCTTCCCCCGGCACATCGCGCACGGCATGTGGACCGTCGCCCGCTGCCTCGCGGAGAGCGGGGGCGGGACGGGCGCGGGCGAACCCGGCCGGGTCCGTTCCGTACGGGCGGACTTCAGGGCGCCCGTACCGCTGCCCTCCACCGTGACGTACGCCACCGACGGCACCGCCTTCCAGATGCGCGGCGGGGGCCGCGTCCACCTCACCGGCAGCGTGGTCCGGGACGGCTGAACACCGGGCCCCCGGGGGCGAACCGGGCCCGAACCGGAAGCCCTACTCCCCCCGGGACTGCCAGCCGCGCCCGTGCATGAGGTTCTCCAGCCCCGCCCACGAGAAGTTCATCAGGGTGGTGGCGGCCTCCTTGGCCGAGACGCCGGGGGTGACGTTCGCCCATCCGGCGAGCGCCTCCGCCGCCCCCACCAGGGCCTGGGCGAGCCCTGCCACGTCCCGGTCGGGAAGGGCCGGATCATGGTGCGCCTCACGCGCCGCCGCACCGATCAGACCCGTCACGAACGCAACGATCTCCTCGCGCAGCGCCCCCACCTCGCCGACGAACGGCTCCCCGTGCGAGCTCGCCTGCTGGTGCAGGACCGCCCAGCCGTCCGGGTTCTCCGCCGTGTGCGTGAAGAACGCCCGCAGCCCCGCCCACAGTTGGCCATCAGCCGGAATACCCGGCTCCACCGCCGCCTGCACGGCCTCCACCAGCGCTTTCGCCTCGCGCCTGATGCACGCGGTGAAGAGCTCCTCCTTGGAATTCAGGTACAGGTAGACCAAGGGCTTGGACACACCGGCCAGTTCCGCGATCTCGTCCATCGAGGCGGCCCGGTAGCCGCGCTGCGCGAACGTCCGCACGGCGGCGTCCATCATCTGCTGCTCGCGCACCGCGCGCGGCATCCGTTTGCTCTTCGTCGCACTCACGTCAGACATCCCTCCCGCCCCCACGGCGCCACTCACCGGTAAGGGTACGGCGCGGCCCTGTCAGCCGTCGTACGGAAGGGACGCCGCCCGGCCCCGGCGCCCGGTGACCACGCACCGGGCCACCCGGGCCGCCCGAGACCACCCAGGACTGCCCACCGCCCGGGACCACCCGGGACCACCCGCCGCCCAGGACCACCCGGGACCGCCCGCCGCCCAGGACCGCCGTGGGCCGGGACCATCCAGGACCGCCGAGGCCCCGCAGCCCGGGACCGCCCCGCGACGGGCGGGCCACGACACCCGCGCGGGCCGCCCTTCCGGCGCCGGGGCACACCCCCGCACGACGAGGGCCGCCGCCGGACCGACGGCACCCCGACCGCCCGCGCACTCCCCCACGCGCCGCCGAACGCGGCGGCACCCGCACCCCGCACTCCTCCGTAGGCCCTGCGGTCTACCCAGGGCCTACTCACGGACGACCCCGGGCCCCTCCTGGATCGGACCCCGGGCCGATGCCGCGCCCCGGTTCCGCCGCCTAGTGTCCTTCGCATGACGCCGAGACTCCGCAGACGAACGGCCGCCACCGCCCTCGCAGCCATGGTCCTGCTGGCCCTGCCCGCCGCCACCGCCCACGCGTGGCCAGGCCCCGGTCCCACCGCGGCCGGGGCCGCCCCGGCCGCCACCGCGCTCGAACTGCCGCGCCCGACCGGCCCGTACGCGGTCGGCGCCGAGGTCCTGCACCTGACCGACCACGGCCGGGCCGACCCGTGGGTCCCGGGTGCGGGGGCCCGGGAGCTGATGGTGTCGGTCCACCACCCCGCCCGCCCCGGCGGCGGCGCCCCCGCCCCCTACATGAGCGACGACGAGGCCCGGCTGCTCCTGGCGCAGCGGGGGCTGGGCGGCGTCGTGCCCGCCGGGGTCGTCAGCTCCGCCTCCACCCATGCCCGTACGGACGCTCCGCCCGCCCGGGGACGCTTCCCGCTGGTGCTGCTCTCGCCCGGCTTCGGCGCGCCCCGCGCCACGCTGACCTCCCTCGCGGTGGACCTGGCGAGCCGCGGTTACGTGGTGGCGAGCGTCGATCACGCCTACGAGTCCAGCGGGACGTCCTTCCCCGGCGGTCGGACCCTCACCTGCGCGGCCTGCGACGTGGCCGAGGCGGCACCGGACGACGACGCCGAGCGGGACGTGCTGAGGACCGTCTCCACCGGGCGGGCCGCCGATCTCTCGTTCGTGCTCGACCGGCTGACCGGCCCGCACCCCGCCTGGGAGCACTCCCGCATGATCGACCGGCGCCGGATCGCCGCCGCGGGACACTCCGTCGGGGGGAGCGCGGCGGCCTCGGCGATGCTCGCCGACCCCCGCGTCGGCGCGGGGGTCGACATGGACGGCACGTTCTTCGAGGACATACCCGCAACGGGCCTGGACGGTCGCCCGTTCCTGATGCTCGGCACCGACGCGGGCCACCGCCCCGGGGGCGCGGACGGCTCCTGGGACGAGGGCTACCAACACCTGGACGGCTGGAAGCGCTGGCTCACGGTCCGGGGATCCGGGCACTTCACGTTCACGGACCTCCCGGAGCTCGGCGAGCGGCTGGGCCTGCCGGCGGATCCCTCGGCCCCGCTCTCCGGCGCCCGCTCGACGGAGGTGACCCGGGACTACGTGGCGGCCTTCCTCGACCTGCACCTGAAGGGCCGGCACCGTCCGCTCCTTGACGGCGCGACCCCGGACAACCCCGAGGTGGTCTTCAACAACCCCTGACGCCCGGGGGAGTCCGCCCGTACGCAGGTCCGGACGGGTTCGACCACCGCGTGCGGATCACGCAGCCGGACGGGCTGCCCCCGGTCGGTCACGGTCAGCCCGAACCGGTCGTGACCGGGCGGGCCGAGGGCCCCGTACTCCAGCCAGGTCCGCTCGATGTCCTCCCGGAGGGACCCGGGGCCGTACTGCCGCAACCACCTCATGGACATACTGGGCACCTGACCCCGCACACGCGAAACCGCCCCGCCCCCGGCAGGAACCAGGGGGCGGGGCGGCCTCTCGCGCCGGGCGCGGGTGTCGCTACGCGGCGACGGGCACGCCCGACGGCTGCGCGTCGGCCGGCTCGGGCTCGTCGACCGGGGAGGACGACGCCGAGTTGTACGCGTCGTGGTCGAGGATCTTCTCGCGGGCCGCGACGATCACCGGGACCAGCGCCTGGCCCGCCACGTTCGTCGCGGTGCGCATCATGTCCAGGATCGGGTCGATGGCGAGGAGCAGGCCCACGCCCTCCAGCGGGAGGCCCAGGGTCGACAGGGTCAGGGTCAGCATGACCGTGGCGCCGGTGAGTCCGGCGGTGGCCGCCGAGCCGATGACCGAGACGAACGCGATCAGGACGTAGTCACCGATGCCGAGCTGGACGTCGAAGATCTGCGCGATGAAGATCGCCGCCAGCGCCGGGTAGATCGCGGCGCAGCCGTCCATCTTCGTCGTGGCGCCGAACGGGACGGCGAAGGAGGCGTACTCCTTCGGGACGCCGAGGCGCTCGGTGACCTTCTGGGTGACCGGCATCGTGCCGACCGAGGAGCGGGAGACGAAGGCCAGCTGGATCGCGGGCCAGGCGCCCTTGAAGAACTGGAGCGGGCTGACCTTGGCGACCGTGGCGAGGAGCAGCGGGTAGACGCCGAACAGCACGAGGGCGCAGCCGATGTAGACGTCCGCGGTGAACGTGGCGTACTTGCCGATCAGGTCCCAGCCGTAGTCGGCGATCGCGTAGCCGATGAGGCCGACGGTACCGATGGGGGCGAGGCGGATGACCCACCACAGGGCCTTCTGGAGGAGCTCCAGGACCGACTCGCTGAGGGTGAGGATCGGCTTGGCCTTCTCACCGAGCTTGAGTGCGGCGATGCCGGCGACGGCGGCCATGAAGACGATCTGCAGGACGTTCAGCTCGGTGAACGGTGTGATGACGTCGGTGGGGATGATGCCCGTGAGGAAGTCGAGCCAGGAGCCCGCGTGCTCGGGCTTGGCGCCGTCCTTCGGGGTGAGGCCGGTGCCGGAGCCCGGGTTGGTGATCAGGCCGATCGCGAGGCCGATGGCGACGGCGATCAGCGAGGTGATCATGAACCAGAGCAGGGTGCGGGTCGCCAGCCTGGCGGCGTTGTTGACCTTGCGCAGGTTGGTGATCGACACCAGGATCGCGAAGAAGACGAGCGGCGCGACGGCCAGCTTCAGCAGCTGGACGAAGATGTGGCCGACCTGGTCGAGGGTGGTGTAGAGCCACCCGATCTCGTAGCTGCGGGTGATCCAGCCGAGCAGGACGCCGAGGACCAGACCGGCGACTATCTGGATCCAGAACGGGACGCTGGGCAGCCGGAAGCCGGAACCGGACGGCTTACCGGCTTCGGTCTCGGCGGGGGGCGCGGAATTCGCGGACACGGACACACTCCAGATGTGACGCATCGGGACGTACGAGGACAGACGTACGGTCGTGCGGTCGAACAGGGGGACGGGGGTGCGGCGCCCGCGTCAAGGGCGGCGCCGCTGCATGATGCCGGTTCAGACGTTGCGGCAACAGACCGCGGACATACAGCGGCAGAGATCGACATGCAGGCGCACCACGAGCGGGACGCCCAGGGCGTGGTGGGTGCGCACAGCTGTGTTCATGTCGAATACGTTAACACTGCAACTTTGAGAACCTCAAAGGTCCGCTTCTTGATCAACTTCTTCGCGCGGAAGCCCGGACACGCGGAAACCCCGGTACGGGAGCGGCTGCTCCGGTCCGGGGCTTCGTCTGTACGGGGGCGCGGTGTGAGGAACCTTACGCGGCCCTTACGCGGCGCCTACTGGGCGACGCTGTCCTCGCGGGTGCGGTTCGCGTCGAGCCGCGCCTTCGTCCGGTCGACCGACGAGATGATCTGCTCGGACATCTCGTCGCGCTGCTTGCGCAGCAGGATGAAGCTCAGGGGGGCCGACAGCAGCAGGCCGAGGAGGATGACCCAGACGACGTTGGAGCCGCCGACACCCGAGGGCAGCAGGCCGAAGTGGACGGCCAGGCCGGCGACGAAGAAGCAGCCGACGAAAATCAGCAGGCGCATGGCGGTGTACCGGATCGTTGCGCTCGGCTTGGCAGCGGACACGGCTGGCCTTCTCTCTACGTCCGACGTTCATGCGGTCGTTCAGTCTGGGATCCTGCCCGACCAGTGAAGCATGACCCGAATTCGATCAGTTCGCTGGGTTCCCCCTGGCACCCCTACCGGAACAGCGGGAGCAGCATGATGACGTCGTCGCGGTAGTCGTCCTCGGCGACCCGGATGGCGTTCGGGACCCGGCCGACCTCCTTGTACCCGCAGGCGGTGTAGAAGCGGTCGGCCCCCGTACCGCCGCGGCAGGTGAGGCGGATGGCGTCGATGCCGTCGAGCGCCAGGGCGGCGTCGGCGGTGGCCGCCATCAGGGCGCGCCCGTAGCCCTTGCCCTGGTGGCGGGGGTGGACCATCACCGTGTATGCGCCGATCCAGTGCCGCATGAGCCGGTGGGTGTTGCGTGTCAGGAAGGCGGTGGCGGCCACCGCGCCGTCCTCGTCCCGCCCGACGACCAGGTGGGTGCGGCCCTCGGCCATCGCGGCGAGGTGCTTGACCAGCTCCGGCCTGACCTCGTGGTGCGTGACGGGCGGCACGAAGCCGACGGCCCCGCCGGCGTTGCTGACGTCGGCCCAGAGCGCGGTGATGCCGTCCCGCAGGGTCCGGTCGAACGCGGGATCCACTTCGAATGTAAGCGCCATATGGCGAGGTTAACTATTACGAGGTTCGCTCTTCAACCCGCGTCCAGCACGCGAGAAAGCCCCGGCCGGGGGACGGCAGGCCGGGACTTCCGTACAGCGGGACGCCCGCACCACCCGCGGCGGGGCGGGGCGTCGGGCGGGTGCGGACCTCAGACGCGCATGGGCTGCGGGGTCTCGCGCCGGCCGGCGTCCGGCCCCGGGTACTCGCGCAGGATCTCGTACCGGGTGTTGCGCTCCACGGGCCGGAAGCCCGCGTCCCGGATGAGGTCGAGCAGGTCCTCACGGCCGAGCTTGTTCGGGGTGCCGTAGTCGTCGGCGTCGTGCGTGATCTTGTACTCGACGACCGAGCCGTCCATGTCGTCCGCGCCGTGCTGGAGCGCGAGCTGCGCCGTCTGCACGCCGTGCATCACCCAGAAGACCTTGACGTGCGGGACGTTGTCGAAGAGCAGCCGCGAGACCGCGAAGGTCTTCAGCGCCTCGGCCCCGGTCGCCATCGACGTCCGCGCCTGGAGGGTGTTGCGGACCTTGCCGTCCTTCATGTCGACGAAGTCGTGCTGGTAGCGCAGCGGGATGAAGACCTGGAAGCCGCCGGTCTCGTCCTGCATCTCCCGCAGCCGCAGCACGTGGTCGACGCGGTGACGGGGCTCCTCGATGTGCCCGTACAGCATCGTCGCCGGGGTCTTGAGACCCTTCTCGTGCGCGAGGCGGTGGATGCGCGACCAGTCCTCCCAGTGGGTGTTGTGGTCGACGATGTGCTGGCGGACCTCCCAGTCGAAGATCTCCGCGCCGCCGCCGGTCAGCGACTCCAGACCGGCCTCGATCAGCTCGTCGAGGATCTCGGAGGCCGAGAGCCCCGAGATGGTCTCGAAGTGGTGGATCTCCGTCGCGGTGAACGCCTTGAGCGCGACCTCCGGCAGGGCTTCCTTGAGCGCGCTGAGCGAGCGCGGGTAGTAGCGCCACGGCAGGGTCGGGTGCAGCCCGTTGACGATGTGCAGCTCGGTGAGGTTCTCGCCCTGCATCGCCTTCGCGAGCCGGACGGCCTCCTCGATGCGCATCGTGTACGCGTCCTTCTCGCCCGGCTTGCGCTGGAACGAGCAGTACGCGCAGGACGCGGTGCACACGTTGGTCATGTTGAGGTGGCGGTTGACGTTGAAGTGGACGACGTCGCCGTTCTTCCTCGTGCGCACCTCGTGGGCCAGCCCGCCGAGCCATGCGAGGTCGTCGGACCCGTAGAGCGCGATCCCGTCCTCGCGGGTCAGCCGCTCGCCGGCCCGGACCTTCTCCTCCAGCTCGCGCTTGAGTCCCGCGTCCACTAGGGCGCCTCCCATGTCTCTGTCCAGCCGTTCCGGCAGCCCACGGTACTCCCCCGCCTCCGAGGCGCGGGGACCCCCACCGCCTCTCCGCCTCACACCTCCTCGGGGAGCTCCCCGACCCGGTTCTCCCACTTGGTGGACAGCACGACCGTGGTACGGGTCCGGGAGACCCCCTTGGTGCCGCTGAGCCTGCGGATCGTCCTCTCCAGGCCGTCCACGTCGCCGACCCGGACCTTGAGCATGAACGAGTCGTCGCCCGCGATGAACCAGCAGTCCTCGATCTCGGCGAGGTCCTTCAGCCGGTGCGCCACGTCCTCGTGGTCGGCGGCGTCGGAGAGCGAGATGCCGATGAGCGCGGTGACGCCGAGCCCCAGCGACGCGGAGTCGACGGTCGCGCGGTAGCCGGTGATGACCCCGGCGGTTTCCAGCCGGTTGATGCGGTCGGTGACGCTGGGCCCGGAGAGCCCGACGAGCCGTCCCAGCTCGGCGTACGAGGCCCTGCCGTTCTCTCTGAGGGCCTGGATGAGCTGCCTGTCCACCGCGTCCATATGACTGAAACCTTCCATTGTTCAGCAGTACCGCGAGTCTACGTGTAGAATCTAAGGCGCAACAGGGTCAGACCCTGTAAATCTTTCTCATCATCCAAGAAACGCTTTCGAATCTTCAGGAGTGAACGTCACCGTGTACTCGATCGAGATGGCCTACGCCCGGATGCGCGAGCTGCAGGACCTGGCCAACCGCTCGCGTGCCCACCAGCCCGCCGCCGCCCACCGGGTCGACCGCACCCGCGGCCCGCGTGTGAAGGGGAAGAAGCGCTGACCCCACCGGTTCAGCCCCGGGAGGCGCCACCGAGCTCCCCTTCCCACCGGCGGTAGAGCCGGTGCGGCACCCCCGCCGCGTCCAGCACCCGCCCGGCGACGAAGTCCACCAGGTCCTGGATGTGCGTCGCCCCCGCGTAGAACCCCGGGGAGGCGGGCAGCACGACGGCGCCCGCCTCGTCGAGCGCCACCATCTGCCGGAGCGTCGAACCGCTGAGCGGGGTCTCCCGCACGGCGACGACCAGCTTCCGCCGCTCCTTGAGCGTCACGCTCGCGGCCCGCTGCAACAGGTCCTTCGAGAGCCCGAGCGCCACCCCGGCCACACACGCCGTGGAGGCCGGGACGATCAGCATCCCCTTCGCCGGATACGACCCCGAGGACGGCCCGGCGGCCAGGTCACCCGCGGCCCAGTGGCGTACGCCGTCGACGTCGGGCCGGAACGTGTCCGGCCTGCCGTCCGCACCCCGCGCCAGCCAGGTACGCAGGTCCTCCCGCCAGTGGGCGTCACGGAACGCGATCCCCGTCTCGTCCAGGAGGGTCAGTCGCGAGGCGCGGCTGACCACGAGGTCGACGCTCTCCCCGGCGGCCAGCAGCCCGCGCAGCACCGAAGCCGCGAAGGGTGTGCCCGATGCGCCCGATACCCCGACAATCCAAGGCCTGCGCTGCTGCTGACTCTCTGAAGTCCCGGCTGTCACACCGCCGAGCCTATCCGGCGCCCCCCTCCAGGAACCGAGCCAGGGGCTCCGGACGTTGCGACGAATGAGGGAACAGCCACGAACAGGGGGTGCCCATGACCGGCAGTCGGACCAGCGCCACCGCACGGGCCGTCACGGCCGGCGGGGTCATGCTCGCCTGGATCGCCCTGCTGTGGCTCCTGGAGGGCATCGACACGGCGACGGGCCACTCCCTGGACACCTACGGCGTCAGCCCCCGCGAGCCCGCGGAGCTGGCCGACATCGTGCCGTCCGCGTTCCTGCACAGCGGCTGGGAGCACGTGGCGTCCAACACCGTCCCGCTGCTGGTCCTGGGCTTCATCGCCGCACTCGGCGGGATACGCAGGTTCGCCGCCGTCGTCCTCGTCGTGATCGTGACGTCCGGCCTCGGCGTGTGGCTCACCGCGCCGCCGAACACCGTGACGCTCGGCGCCTCCGGAGTCGTCTTCGGCCTCTTCGGCTATCTGCTGGTCCGCGGCTTCGTGGACCGCCGCCCGCTGGACATCGTGGTCGGCGTGGTCATCGCCGCGGTCTACGGCTCGCTGCTCTGGGGCGTCCTGCCGACCGACTCCGGCATCAGCTGGCAGGGTCACCTGTTCGGCCTCGTGGGCGGGGTGGTGGCGGCGTTCGTCCTGCGCCGCCCCCGCCGCCCCCAGGAGCCCCAGGGCTACGTCACGGTGTGAGGCCGCGCACCAGCAGGTCGAGCAGCGCACAGGCGAAGAGCGCGATCCCGATGAAGCCGTTGACCGAGAAGAAGGCACGGTTCAGCCGGGACAGGTCGTGCGGCCGCACCACCCGGTGCTCGTACACGAAGGCCACGGCGACGATCACCATGCCGATCCAGTAGAAGATCTCCGCGTCCGTCGCCAGTCCGAACCACACCAGCAGTCCGGTCGTCACCGCGTGGCAGACCCGCGCGCCCCACAGCGCGGCGGGGATGCCGAAGCGGGCGGGGAAGGAGAGCACCCCGTGGGCCCGGTCGGCCCGCACGTCCTGGCAGGCGAAGATCAGGTCGAAACCGCCGATCCAGATGCCGACGGCCAGTCCCAGGATCACCGCGTCCCACGACCAGCTCCCGGTCACCGCGAGCCAGGCGCCGATCGGCCCGATGGCCTGGGCGAGCCCCAGGATCGCGTGCGGGAAGTTCGTGAACCGCTTGCCGTACGGGTAGACGATCATCGGCACGACGGCGACCGGCGCCAGCACCAGGCACAGGGGGTTCAGCAGGGCGGCCGCGCCGAGGAAGACGGCCAGGGCGACGATCGCCCCGGTCCACGCGGACCTCACCGTGACCGCGCCGGTCACGAGCTCACGGCCCTCGGTACGCGGATTACGGGCGTCGATCTCCCGGTCGATGATCCGGTTGGCGGCCATGGCGAACGTACGCAGCCCGACCATGGCGACGGTGACGAGGAGCAGCTTGCCCCAGTGGATGTTCGCGTCCAGCTGGAACATCGCGGTCAGCGAGGCGATGTAGGCGAAGGGCAGCGCGAACACCGAGTGCTCGATCATCACCAGCCGCAGGAAAGCGCGGGACTTGCCGCGCGGCTGCGGGACAGCGGCTGCCGAGGCAGAGGCGGTCACAGGCCGTACTCCTTCCACCGGCGGTCGACCTTCGCCGCCGTCTCCGGGTCGGACTCGACCATCTCCGGCCAGCCCCCGTCCCGCGTGTACCCCTCCTCGGGCAGCTTGCGCGTCGCGTCGATGCCCGCCTTGCCGCCCCAGAACTGCTGGTAGGAGGCGTGGTCGAGGTGGTCGACCGGGCCTTCGGTGACCGTGAGGTCCCGGGCGTAGTCGGTGTTGCCGAGCGCCCGCCAGGCGACCTCGTGCAGGTCGTGGACGTCGCAGTCGGAGTCCACGACCACGATCAGCTTGGTCAGCGACATCATGTGCGCGCCCCAGATGGCGCTCATGACCTTCTGCGCGTGCTTCGGGTACTTCTTGTCGATCGAGACGATCGCGCAGTTGTGGAAGCCGCCCGCCTCGGGCAGGTGGTAGTCCACGATGTCCGGGACGATGATCTTGAGCAGCGGCAGGAAGAACCGTTCGGTCGCCCTGCCCAGCGGCCCGTCCTCGGTGGGCGGGCGGCCCACGACGATCGACTGGAGCAGCGGGCGCTTGCGCATCGTCACGCAGTCGATGGTCAGCGCGGGGAAGGGCTCCTGCGGGGTGTAGAAGCCGGTGTGGTCGCCGAACGGGCCCTCGGGCAGCATCTCGCCCGGCTCCAGCCAGCCCTCGATGACGACCTCCGCCTGCGCCGGGACCTGGAGGGGGACGGTCTTGCAGTCGACCATCTCGATCCGCTTGCCCTGGACGAAGCCGGCGAAGAGGTACTCGTCGATGTCCCCGGGCAGCGGGGCGGTGGAGGCGTACGTGACGGCGGGCGGGGCACCGAACGCGATGGCGACGGGCAGCTTCTCCCCGCGCCTGGCGGCGACCTGGTAGTGGTTGCGGCTGTCCTTGTGGATCTGCCAGTGCATCCCGATGGTGCGCTTGTCGTGGCGCTGGAGCCGGTAGAGCCCGAGGTTGCGGATCCCGGTCTCCGGGTCCTTGGTGTGGGTGAGGCCCAGGTTGAAGAAGGAGCCCCCGTCCCCGGGCCAGGTGAAGAGCGCGGGCAGCTGGTCGAGGTCCACGTCGTCGCCGGTCAGGACGACCTCCTGGACGGGGGCGCTGTCGGACTTCACCTTCTTCGGCGGCAGGTGGGTCACCGAGCCGAGCTTGCCGAACGCCTCGCGGATCCCGACGAACCCCTGCGGCAGCTCCGGCTTGAGGAGGCCGCCGATCCTGTCGCCGATCTCGGCGTAGGACTTCAGTCCGAGGGCCTTGAGCAGCCGCCGGTCGGTCCCGAAGACGTTCATGGCCAGGGGCATGGACGCCCCCTTGACGTTCTCGAAGAGCAGCGCGGGGCCGCCCGCCTTGTTCACCCGGTCGACGATCTCGCCGACCTCCAGATACGGGTCGACCTCGGCCTTGATGCGCTTGAGATCGCCCTCGCGCTCCAGAGCCCGGAGCAGGGAGCGAAGATCGTCGTAAGCCATAACGTCCAGTATCGGCCACCCGCTACCCTGGGCCCGTCACCGGGGGCAGGACAGCGCCTCCCCATCCCATCTCGGGGGACCCTTCACGATGCTCAGAGCCCTGCTCTACCTTCTGCCGCTGGCGTTGACGATCTTCGCGTTCATCGACTGCCTGAACACCCCGGAGGACGAGGCGAAGCACCTGCCGAAGGTGGCCTGGGTCTTCATCATCCTGCTGTTCTGGATCGTCGGCCCGATCGTCTGGCTCGCCGCGGGCAAGGTGCGCGAGGTGCCCGAGGGCGGCCGCACCCCCTCGGAGTGGCACCGCAGGCAGCGCACCACCTGGGTGGCACCCGACGACAACCCCGACTTCCTCAAGTCGCTGAAGGACGAGAACAAGAAGGACGAGTCGCTCCTCAAGGACTGGGAGGCCGACCTGCGCCGCCGCGAGGAGGAGATCAAGCGCCGGGAGAGCGGCGCGGGCCCCGAGGACCCGGCCCCGCCGGCGGCCTCGTGAGCCGGCCCTCATGAGCCGGTCCCCCGTCCGTGGGCCCCGAGAACGGGGCATCCTCACGGACGGGGCCCGCTGAACGGGGCCTCACACGTGACGGCCCCGCGGGCCCGGACTCACGGGGAGAGCAGGCGCCCCAGCCGGTCGAGCAGGGGCAGCAGGGCCGTGCGCTCCTCGGGACTGAGTGCTTCCAGGGCGCCGTGCACCACGCGCATCTCGGCGCGGATGCGGTGCGCCAGCTCGGTCCCCTCCGCCGTGCGGGAGGCCACCTTGGAGCGGCGGTCGCCGGGCGCGGGAGTGCGGGTCACCAGGCCGCGCGCCTCCATGCGGCCGATGAGGCCGGTGGCGTTGGAGGCGTCGCACACCAGATGACTGGCCAGCGCGCTCATGGGCATGGGTTCGTTGAGGGCGATCAGCGCGCGGGCCTGCGAGGTGCTGAGGCCGTGGCGTCCCGCGACGGCCGTGAGGTCGTCGTGATGGCCGCGGACGACGACTGCGAGGGGTTCCAGCAGTTCGTCCGGAGTAGGGACGGCGCGGGGTGCGGGTTCCGTCGTCATGGTCGGTCATCCTTCGGTCGGTACGCGTGGTCCGGAGGCCCTGGCTCTCTCCGCCACGCACCCGCATTCATTTGACATGCTCAACTTTGACCCGTTACATGAACGGTATTGCTTGAGCATATCAAGCTTCATGTTCCACGGCTCGCGTGTCTCACGTCCCACGTGCCTCACGCCTCGCGTCTCGTAGGGAGCACCCCCCATGCCCTCCGTACTCTTCGTCCTCACCGGTGCCGACCACTGGACCCTCAACGACGGCACCACCCACCCCACCGGCTTCTGGGCCGAGGAACTCGCGGCACCGCACCGCGTGTTCACCCAGGCCGGCTTCGACATCACCGTCGCCACCCCCGGCGGCGTCGCCCCCACGGTGGACGCCGCCAGCCTCGCCGCCGAGGCCAACGGCGGCCAGGACAAGGCCGACGCCGTGGCCTCGTACCTCGCCTCGATCGACGAGACGCTGCGCATCCCGGCCCGGCTGGAGGACATCGTCCCGACCTCCTACGACATCGTGTTCTACCCGGGCGGCCACGGCCCGATGGAGGACCTGGCCGTCAGCGAGGTGTCCGGCCGGCTGCTCACCTCGGCCCTGGACTCCGGCACGCAGATCGCCGTCCTGTGCCACGCGCCCGCCGCCCTGCTGCCCGCCCGGCGCGAGGACGGCAGCTGGCCCTTCGCCGGCTACCGCGTGACCGGGTTCAGCAACGCCGAGGAGACCCAGGCCGGCTTCGCCGCCAAGGCGCCCTGGCTCCTGGAGAGCCGTCTCGTCGAGCTCGGCGCCGACTACTCCGCCGCCGACCCGTGGTCGGTGCACACCGTGCACGACCGCAACCTGCACACCGGCCAGAACCCCGCCTCCTCCGAGCAGCTGGCCCGCGAGATCCTGGCGGCCCTGTGAGCGCCGCCGGGACCGGGCGGGAAGCCCCGGCCGACACCGTCGCCCGGCTGCGCGCCACCTTCCGTACCGGCCGCACCAGGGACCTCTCCTGGCGCACCGCCCAGCTGACGCGGCTGCGCGCCCTGCTCACCGAGCGCGGTGACGAACTGGCCGAGGCGCTCCACGCCGACCTGGGCAAGAGCCGCAAGGAGGCCTACCGGACCGAGATCGACTTCACCGTCCGCGAGATCGACCACACCCTGGAGCGCCTGGAGGGCTGGCTGGAGCCCGAGCCCGCCCCGGTGCCCGCGGTCCTCGCGGGGGCCACCGCCCACACCGTGCAGGACCCGCTCGGAGTGGTCCTGGTCATCGCTCCGTGGAACTACCCCGTGCAGCTCCTGCTCGCGCCCGTCGTGGGCGCGCTCGCCGCGGGCAACGCGGTCGTCGCCAAGCCCAGCGAGCTGGCGCCCGCGACCTCCGCCGCCGTGGCCCGGCTGGTGCCGCTGTACCTGGACACGGACGCCGTCGCCGTCGTGGAGGGCGCGGTACCGGAGACCACCGCCCTGCTCGCCGAGCGCTTCGACCACGTCTTCTACACCGGCAACGGCACCGTCGGCCGGATCGTGATGACGGCGGCGGCGAAGCACCTCACGCCGGTGACGCTCGAACTGGGCGGGAAGTCGCCCGTGTTCGTGGACCGGGAGACGGACCTGAAGACGGTCGCCGCCCGGCTGGCCTCGGGGAAGTTCCTCAACGCCGGCCAGACCTGCGTCGCCCCCGACTACGTCCTGACCGACCCGGAGACCGCGCCCGCCCTGGCGGACGCGCTCGCGGCGGCGGTCGAGGGCCTGTTCGGCGAGGACGCGTCCACCAGCCCGGAGTACGGCCGGATCGTGAACGAGCGCCACTTCGACCGCCTCGTGGCCCTCCTGGACTCCGGCCGCACGGTGACCGGCGGCACCCACGACCGGGACGGGAAGTACATCGCCCCGACCGTACTGGCCGATGTCGCCCCGGACTCGCCCGTGATGAGCGAGGAGATCTTCGGCCCGGTCCTGCCGATCGTCACCGTGGACGGGCTCGACGAGGCGATCGGCTTCATCAACGACCGCGACAAGCCGCTGGCCCTGTACGCGTTCACCCAGGACCCCTCCGTACGCCGGAGGCTGCTGTCCGAGACCTCGTCGGGCGGCGTGGGCCTGGGCCTGCCCCTCGCCCATCTGACCGTCTCGGACCTGCCGTTCGGCGGGGTCGGGGAGAGCGGCATGGGCAGCTACCACGGCCGGTACTCCCTGGAGACGTTCAGCCACCGCAAGGCGGTCCTGGACACCCCGCTGGGCTGACCGCGGATACGACGGGAGGGCGCGACCGCGGTGGTCGCGCCCTCCCGTCGTACGCGGGTGTGCCGGTCAGACCCCGGCGTAGGAGTGCTTGCCGGTGACGAAGATGTTCACGCCGTAGTAGTTGAAGAGCCAGCAGCCGAAGGCGACCAGCGCCAGGTAGGCGGCCTTGCGGCCCTTCCAGCCGGCCGTCGCGCGGGCGTGCAGGTAGGCGGCGTACGCCACCCACGTGATGAAGGACCAGACCTCCTTGGGGTCCCAGCCCCAGTAGCGGCCCCAGGCGTCGCCCGCCCAGATCGCGCCCGCGATGATCGTGAAGGTCCACAGCGGGAAGACGGCCGCGTTGATGCGGTACGAGAAGGTGTCCAGGGTCTTCGCGGCGGGGAGCCGCTCCAGGACGGAGGCCGCGAACTTCCCGGGCGTCCCGCCGTTGGCGAGCTTGTTCTCGTAGCTGTCGCGGAAGAGGTAGAGCACGGTGCCGACCGCGCCGAGGTAGAAGACGGCCCCGCAGATGATGGCGGTGGAGACGTGGATCCACAGCCAGTAGGAGTGCAGCGCCGGGACCAGCTGGTCGCTGTCGGTGTAGAGCGTGGTGGTCGCGATGCCGAGGTCCAGCAGGACGGTGGTGACCAGCAGCAGGCCGATCCAGCGCACGTTCTTCTTCAGCGCCAGCAGCGTCAGGTAGGCGCCGACCGCCACGGTGGAGAAGGTGATCGAGAACTCGTACATGTTGCCCCAGGGGGCACGCTGCACCGACAGGGCGCGCGCGACGACCCCGCCCGCCTGGACGGCGAAGGCGACGACGGTCAGGGAGACCGCGATCCGCCCCCACAGGTCGCCCTTGAAGGTGCCGCCCGCGGCACCGGGGCCGTCCGGGACGTCGCGGGTCCCGGCGGCGGAACGGGTCACGACCGTGGGACGCTCCAGCACGGCAGTGCCGCCGCCCTGCGCCGCCTGTGCCCTGACCGCCGGACCGGCGGTGGCCGAGTCCTTCTTCAGCGCGGCGGCCGTGCGGCCGACCTTGCTGCGGCTGCCGAACACCCACTCCGCGATGTGCGCGAAGAAGGCCAGGGTGTAGACGGCCATCGACGAGTAGATCAGCGTGTTGCTGATGTTCGCCAGATTCTCGTTGGTTGCGGCGGCGAGATTCACTTCTCAGCCCCTTCGGCAGGTTCTTCGGCAGGTTGTCCGGGCTCGGTCTCGGGCGCGGGGTCGGGTGCGGTGGGCGCCACGGTGTGGACGGCGGCCGCGAGGTCGGCCAGCTCCTCGGGAAGCTTCGCGGACTCGCTGCGGCCCAGGCCCGCCATCTCGACGACGGTGACGCCGTCCGCGCCGCGCACGGCCCGCACCCACACCCTGCGGCGCTGGATGAAGAGCGAACCCGCGAGTCCGGCGATGGCGGCGACGGCTCCGGTGAGGGCCCAGCCGCTGGCGGGCTGGCGCGTGATCTGGAAGCTGGCCCACTCCTCGACGCTCTCGAAGGTGATCGAACCCGCGCCGTCGGGGAGCTTCATGGTCTCGCCGGGGCGCAGCCGCTTCTTCAGCTTGTCCCCGTTGCTGTCCTTGAATTCCTTCATCTTGGACGTGTCGAGCTGGTAGACGTTCTGCGGCAGGCCGGAGTCCACGCCCAGGCTGCCGTAGTAGCCGTTGAGCGCGAGCACCGGGTAGTCGAGGCCGGGGTACTGCGAGAACATCGTGCCCTGGCCGTCACCGGCGAAGGTCGGCACGAAGAACGCCTGGAAGCCCAGCTGGGACTTCTCGCCGTTCTTGTCCTTGTAGCCGTCCATCACCTTGATCGCGCCGGTCGAGGTGACGTTGTTGTCGATGGGCAGCAGCGGCACCGCGCTCCGGTAGACCTCCTTGCCCCTGCCGTCCTTGACCGAGATGACCGGGGCGTAGCCGTGCGCGTTGAGGTAGACCTTCGTGCCGTCGACGACGAGCGGCTTGTTGACCTCGATGACCTTCTTCTTCGGCTTCCCGTCGGCGCCCTCGGCATACGTCACCCGGGCCTCGTAGGTCCGGGGCGTACCGCGCTGGGGGCCGCCGCGCTCGTACGTGCCGACGAAGTCGTGGAGGTCGAAGCTGAAGGGCGTGAGGTCGTCGTTGTCGAAGAGCGAGCCGGACTTGAAGTCGTCGTACTGCGTGATCGTGTTGGCGAACCCGTCGCCCTCGACGATGAGCTTGCCGCCCTCGGACTTGAAGAGCTGGCCGCCGGCGAACGCGACGAGCATGACGATCAGCGCGACGTGGAACAGCAGGTTGCCGGTCTCGCGCAGGTAGCCCTTCTCCGCGGACACCGCGTCACCGACGACGTGCGAGCGGAAGCGCCGCTTGCGCAGGACGGCGAGCGAGGCCTCACGGACCTCCTCGGGTCCGGCGTCGGTGCGCCAGGTGGTGTACGCGGGCAGCCGGGTCAGCTTCTTCGGGGCGCCCGGCGGACGGCCGCGGAGCTGGCCGACGAACTGCCCGGTGCGCGGGACGATGCAGCCGATCAGCGAGACGAACAGCAGGATGTAGATCGCGGAGAACCACACCGAGCTGTAGACGTCGAAGAACTGCAGTTTCTCGTAGACCGGGCTGACCGTGGTGTGGGCCTCCTTGAAGGTCCGCACCTTCAGCTCGTCCACGCTGTTCTGCGGGATCAGCGAGCCGGGGATGGCGCCGAGCGACAGCAGGAAGAGCAGGATCAGCGCGACCCGCATCGAGGTGAGCTGGCGCCAGAACCAGCGGGCCCATCCGATGACGCCCATCGCCGGGACGGAGGCGGCGGGTTCCTCCCGCGGGGCGGTGGAGAGCTGTTCCCCGGCCTGGCCGAGGTCGCGCTCGTCCGTGGTGTTCGTGTTGCTCATGGACTCAGATCCCCACAGTGAAGCCGTTGGACCAGACCTGCATCTCCTGGATGAGCATGTCCCACACGCCCGTCAGCAGGAGGATGCCGGTCGCGATCATCATGCCGCCGCCGATCCGCATGACCCACGCGTAGTGGCGCTTGACCCAGCCGAACGCGCCGAGCGCCCGGCGGAAGGCGACCGCGGCCAGGACGAACGGGACGCCGAGCCCGAGGCAGTACGCCACGGACAGGATCGCCCCGCGTCCGGCGGTCGCCTGGTCGAAGGCGAGCGCGTTGACGGAGGCGAGCGTCGGGCCGAGACAGGGCGTCCAGCCGATCCCGAAGAGGGCGCCGAGCAGCGGCGCTCCCGCCAGCCCGGTCACCGGACGCCTGTGGATGCGGAACTCGCGCTGCGTGATCCAGGGCAGGAGGCCCATGAAGAAGACGCCCATCAGGATCATCAGCGCGCCGAGGATCCTGGAGAGCGTCCCGCTGTACTCCTGGAGCGTCTGGCCGAAGAAGCCGAAGAGCGCGCCGCCGGACACGAAGACGACGGTGAAGCCGAGGACGAAGAGCGAGGCGCCCGCGACGGTCCTGCCCCGCCGGCTCTCGGCGAGGTCGGCGCCGCTGACCCCGGTGACGTAGCTGAGGTAGCCGGGCACCAGGGGCAGGACGCACGGCGAGAAGAAGGAGACGAGCCCGCCGAGCAGGGCGATGGGCAGGGCCACTATCAGGGCCCCGCTGATCACCGTCTCGTTCGCGCCGGTGGTCACCGCCAGCTGGAGTGCGGAGCTCACTTCTCGGCGACCAGCGGGTCGATCATCTTCCGCAGCTTCTCCGCGTCGAGTGCGGCGAGCGTGCGGGCGGCGAGCTTGCCCTGCCGGTCGACGACCACCGTCGAGGGGATGGCCTGCGGGTTGAGCGTGCCCTTCGGGAAGCGCAGGAGCAGCTTCCCGGTCGGGTCGTAGAGGCTCGGGTAGGTGACCCCGAAGTCCTCCTCAAAGGCGACCGCGAGGGACTTCTGGGGGTCACGGGTGTTGACGCCGACGAACTGGACGCCCTGGTCCTTCATCTCCTCGGAGACCTTCGCGAAGTGCTTGGCCTCCGCGCGGCAGGGGCCGCACCAGGAGCCCCAGAAGTTCAGGACGACGACCTTGCCCTTGTAGTCCGCGATGTCGAGGGACGAGCCGTCCAGGGCCGTACCCTCGATGTTCGGGGCCTCGGTCCGTTCGCCCTTGGCGACGGTGGAGATCCCGCCACTGCCCGTGACGAAGTTCGTGTTGCCACCGCCGCCCGCCTGACCGCCGCCACCACTGCACGCGGACAGGGTCAGTGCACCGGCCGCAGCGATGGCGGCGAGCAGGGAGGGGCGACGTCGGAGTGCGCGGCCAGGGCTCATGTGAAAAGTTTCGCATGGCAGTTCCGGGGATCTTGGGCACCCCCCTCGGTGCCCGTAAAGCCCCTTGTCAGGCCTGTTTAAAGAAGGTGTTCCAGCCACCCTCGGGAGCCTGTCCCACCTGGAGCGTACGGAGCTTCGCGAGCACCGCGGGGTCCTGCACGTCGAGCCAGTCGACGAACTGCCGGAAGGAGACGAGCCGCACATCGGGCTTGCCCGCGATGTGTTTGAGCGCGTCCTCGACGGCGTCCATGTAGATGCCGCCGTTCCACTCCTCGAAGTGGTTCCCGATGTAGAAGGGCGCGCGGTTCGTCCCGTAGGCGCGGTCGAATCCGGCGATGTACGCCTCGGTGGCCTGGGTGCGCCATCCGGGATAGCGCGAGGGCATGCCGTTGGTGGAATTCTTCGACTGGTTGGCGAGGATGTTGTAGTCCATGGAGAGGACTTCGAAGCTGTGGCCGGGGAACGGAATTCCCTGGAGCGGGAGGTCCCATACTCCCTGGCGCTTGTCGGGCCACATCTGGGTGCCGCCGGGCGAGCTCGCGTCGTAACGCCAGCCCAGCTGCTTCGCGGTCGGGAGGAGATTGTCCTGGCCGAGCAGACAGGGCGTGCGTCCCCCGACCAGTTCCTTCCGGTAGTCGAACGGCAGCGGGTCGAGATCCTGCCAGCCGGTGTTCGTCCGCCATTCGGTGACGAACGAGACCGCCTGATCGATTTCGCTCTGCCATTGCGCGGGCGTCCAGTCGCCGACCGATCCGGATCCGCCGCAGAAGTGGCCGTTGAAATGCGTGCCGATCTCGTGCCCGTCGAGCCAGGCCTGGCGGACGTACTTCAGGGTCTGCTTGACGTGGTCGTCGTTCAGATAGCCGATGTCGGAGGCGCCCCGGGGGTTGTTGGGGGGCCGGTAGAGGGACTTCTTCGACTCGGGCAGCACGTAGAGCCCGGAGAGGAAGAAGGTCATCGCCGCGTCGTGTTCCTGGGCGAGTTCGAGAAAGCGCGGGAAGAGCCCGTTGCCGACCTCGCCGGCGCCGTCCCAGGAAAAGATCACGAACTGCGGCGGGGTCTGGCCCGGCTCCAGCGGAACCGGTGCGGCGGGCTGATTCGGCTGCTTTCCGGTGTCCGCCGTGGAACCGTCACCGATCAGTCTGACGTGTTTCTCGGGTGGGCCGGCACCGTTGCCGTTCGTGCCCTTGCCGCCCTTGGTGCCCTTCTCGGTCTCCGGCCCGCCACCGTCCGATGACCCGAGGGAGCCGCAGCCGGTCATCGTGAGTGCGGCTGCGGCTCCGAGTCCGGCCCCGAGCAGGCCCCTTCGGTTGATTTCACGCATAGCGTCCCCATCTGCGGTCGTATTACCTCAATGCCATACAAACTGGCGATGGCTTAGATGAGGAAACCAACACGGTGGTTCCGCCGATAATCACAAAAGTTGTTACGTGAACACACTCTTACAGGTGCTGCACACGGCACACAGGACCGGCACGGCGCGCGGCTCCCGACGCGCGTCGGCACGGCGGCGGCCGTGCTGCCGCGCCGGGCGACGACCGGACCGGACCGGCCGGGACCGCTACGCCCCGAACGCCTTGGACTTCCCCTTGACCGGCTTCGCGCCCGCCAGCAGATGCGCCGGCACCAGGTCCCGGGCGGGCTCCGTGTACCCGACGGACACGATCTTGTCCCCCTGGTAGGTGAAGCTCGTCAGCGAGGCCAGGGTGCACTGCCGCTTGCGCGGGTCGTGCCACAGCCGGCGCCGCTCCACGAAGCTCCGCACGATCCAGATCGGCAGCTGGTGGCTGACGCAGACCGCCTCGTGCCCGCGCGCCGCGTCGCGCGCCGCGTCCAGCGCGCCCATCATCCGGACGACCTGCTCGACGTACGGCTCGCCCCACGACGGCTTGAAGGGGTTGGTGAGGTGCTTCCAGTTCTCGGGCTTGCGCAGCGCCCCGTCGCCGACCCCGAAGGTCTTGCCCTCGAAGACGTTGGCGGCCTCGATGAGCCGCTCGTCGGTGGCCAGGTCCACGCTGTGCGACGTCGCGATGGGCGCGGCCGTCTCCTGCGCGCGCTCCAGGGGGGAGGCCACGACATGGGTGATGTCGCGCTTCTCCAGGTGCTCCGCGACCCGGTCCGCCATCCGGCGGCCCAGCTCGGACAGGCGGTAACCGGGACGGCGCCCGTAGAGCACGCCGTCCGGGTTGTGCACCTCACCGTGGCGCATCAGGTGGACGACGGTGATGTCCTTCTCGTCGTACGCGCTCATGCCGTGGCCTCCGATGCGGCGCGGGCGGCGGCGGGCAGCGCCGCGGCGACCCGCTCGACGGCCCGCGCGTCGTGCGCGGTCGAGACGAACCAGGACTCGAAGGCGGAGGGCGGCAGGTAGACGCCCTGCTCCAGCATCGAGTGGAAGAACGCGGTGAAGCGGAAGGCTTCCTGCTTCTTCGCGTCCTCGTAGTCGCGGACGGGCGCATCCGTGAAGAAGACGGAGAACATGTTGCTCGCCGCCGACACCGTGTGCGCGACACCCGCCTTGGTGAACGCCTCCCCCACCAGGGACCGCAGCTCAGCGGAGACGGCGTCGACCGTGGCGTACGCCGCGTCGTCGAGCAGCCGCAGCTGGGCGAGGCCCGCGGCGGTGGCCACCGGGTTGCCGGAGAGGGTGCCCGCCTGGTAGACGGGGCCGGCGGGGGCCAGGTGCGCCATCACGTCCGCGCGCCCGCCGAAGGCCGCGGCGGGGAAGCCGCCGCCCATGACCTTGCCGAAGGTCATCAGGTCGGGCCGCACCCCGTCGACGCCGTACCAGCCCGCCTTCGACGTACGGAATCCGGTCATCACCTCGTCGGAGATGTACAGCGCGCCGTTGGCCGCGCAGATCTCCTTCAGCCCGGCGTTGAAGCCGTCCAGCGGCGGTACGACGCCCATGTTGCCCGGCGACGCCTCGGTGATCACACAGGCGATCTCGCCCGGCTGCGCGGCGAACGCGGCACGCACGGCGTCCAGGTCGTTGTACGGGAGCACGATCGTGTCGCCCGCCTGCGCCCCGGTCACCCCGGGCGTGTCGGGGAGGCCGAAGGTGGCGACCCCGGACCCGGCGGCGGCCAGCAGCGCGTCCACGTGCCCGTGGTAGCACCCGGCGAACTTCACGACCTTGGCGCGCCCGGTGAACCCGCGGGCGAGCCGGATCGCGGACATGGTCGCCTCGGTGCCGGACGACACCAGCCGCACCTGCTCCACGGGCTCGATCCGGGCCACGATCTCCTCGGCGAGCGCGACCTCGCCCTCCCCCGGTGTACCGAACGAGGTACCCCGGGCCACCGCGTCCTGGACGGCCGCGGTGACCTCGGGGTGCGCGTGGCCGAGGATCATCGGCCCCCACGAACACACGAGGTCGACGTACTCACGGCCGTCGGCGTCGGTCAGGTACGGACCCGTACCGGACACCATGAACCGGGGCGTACCGCCCACGGCCCGGAAGGCACGCACGGGGGAGTTCACGCCGCCGGGCGTCACGAGGGACGCGCGGTCGAAAAGCGTCTGTGAAACTGGGGCTTCGTATGAATACGCCACTTTGGTCCTGATCTGCGATTCGGATTCGGGGGGCCGTGACCGGTACTCCGGCCGCCGGTGAGCGGGGAGCGCGCTCTCCCCGTATGAGGCTCGTACAACGAAAGGGCGTCAGTCTCCTCGCGTCTGCAAAACTGGGGCGTCATAGGGAAAGCTCACACATGCCATGGTGTCAGAGGCGTCGACGGTCTTGCGGACAGGTGTTTCACCGCACGAACGTGGGGGAGGTCACTGACGATGATCGGGTTGCGCGGCGGGGCTGTGTCTCCTAAGAAGTAGTCGGGTGGATGAGATATGCATCGCGGTGGCGGAGTGGGCGAAGGGACCGATGACCTGGGGCCCGAGCCTGCCCGGCGAGGGCGGCACCGACGCAAGGCCGAACGAGAGGCCGAGCGCGTACGGGACGCTCAGGCGGGTGGTGCCGATGGTTCCGGGAGCAGGAGCAGTGGACGGGTGGGGGTGACCTACAAGTACTTCGGTGCCCCGGACGGGGCCACCGCCGCACGTGTGCCCATCTCCATGCGCCCCGAGGAACTGGGCGGCGACGAACTGGGCATGGGCGGCATGTTCAGCAAGATCAAGCCCGAGACGGTGGCGGCGATGGTCCTCACCGGCATACAGGGCATACCCCTGCACAAGGTCCCGCCGCTGGAGCTGGTGGTGCTCCATCCCGACTACGCGGTCGTCAAGCTGCCGATGACGGTCGTCGACCCGCTGCGTGACGTCGGCGAGGAGTCGGTCGGCGCGGCGGCCTTCATCTGGTCCACGGTCCCGGACCGCGGCGGCCCGCGCGACGCGTTCAACGTCTACCAACTGCTCCACGAGTGGCAGGACTTCTCGCACCGCCTGCACGACGCGGGCCACCAGGCGTACTGCCTGGTGTGGCCCTGACGCGGCAGCGCGTCCCCGGCAGGGTCCCTCCGGGTCGGGAACGGCCATGAGGTGCCCGCTCCACACCTCACGCGCGGTGTAGGAACATATGACCCATGACGGCAGATGAACTGCGTGTGGTCGTGGAGGCCGCGGACGACGGTGTCGTTCTGATCCGTGTCCGGGGGAGCCTGGACGCGTGGTCGGGCTCCTCCGAACTCGTCGGGGCGCTGGAGGAGGCCGCCGGGAGCGGCGGGCGGCTGACCGTGGCCGACCTGTCCCGGCTGGAGTTCGCCGATTCGGCGGGGCTGCACGCCCTGCTGAACGCGCAGCACCGGCACTCCGGGTCCGGAGTGCGGCTGGTGCTGGCCGGGCCGCTCGGGACGGAGGTGCGCAGGCTCTTCGAGGTCTCGGGCACACTGGGCGCCTTCACGTTCGCCGACACGGTGGACGCGGCCCTGCGGTGCTGACCACCCGCGGGCCGGGCCGTCCATCAGCCGGCCCCGGGGAGTGTGGCCCGGGCCCGAACGGGCAAGCGCAGAGGGTAATGAACGCGGAACGAGAAGTGCTGAGGGACGGCGGGAGTCCGGCCGGCGGGCCGGACGACGCCGCCGGCCCGGCTGCTCAGGGAGAGCGCCCGCACACGGACCGCGAGCCCGGCGTCCCCCGGAACGCCGCTGCCGCGCGTGCTGTCGTCACCCGGCTCCTGGAATCCCAGTTCTGCGTGCTGGACGGGGAGGGCCCGGCCGATGTCGTGGTGGCCGACGCACTGCTGGTGACGTCGGAACTGGTGACCAACGCCGTACGGCACGGCGGCGGGCTGACCGGGTTCAGGGCGGAGATCACCGACGACGGCCTCCTCCTCACCGTCGCCGACGCCAGCACGCGGGCGCCGGTCACCGTCGAACGCGACCCGGGTACCGCCTCCATCGGCGGCTACGGCTGGCCCCTGGTGCTCCGCCTCGCACGGCGGGTGGCCGTCACGCACCTCCCCGGCGGCAAGCACATCGTCGCGCTGGTCGCCCTCACCTGAGCGGCGCGGCCCCGTTCTCCCCGGTGCCGTCCTCACGGCGCGCCCCCGCGCACCGGTGTGACGCGACGTCATCTCCGAGTCCTCCGGGCCCGCGGATGCCTCGGCATCAGCTCCGAGTCCCCGGAGCCCGCGGTGCCTCGTCGCCGGGCCGCGGGCCTCAGCCGGACGGGACGGGCGGCGGGACGTCCTGGGCCCGCTCGGCCTGCGCACCGTCCCCGTCCAGGACGAAGAGCGCCCGGATCCCGGTGACGTCCAGGATCCGCCCGAGGAACGCGGGCGCGTTCTCCAGGTGCAGCGCCACACCGCCGGCCGTCGTGGCCCGGTGGATCAGCAGGAGCGCGGAGACCCCGCTCGAATCGCACAGCCGCAGCCCTGAGCAGTCCAGCAGGAGGTCGCGCGGGCCGGGACCGGCGGCGAGGCCGGCCCGGGCACGCTCCACGAGCTGCTCGCTGGTGTCATAGTCCAGGTCGCCGGTCAGGCGCAGCCGTACGGTACCCGGACCGTCTTCAACTTCCAGTGCGAGGGGCGGACAGGGCAGATCGTTCATCCGGGGCTCCGGGGTCGTGGCCGACGGGTGCCAGGAGGGCGTCCAGGACGGTGCGCGCCTGGCCGAGCAGCCGGGTGGATCGGGGGAAGTCCTTGAGCTCCGCCCCCAGGACGTCGAGGACCGGCAGCAGCGAGGCGGCCGGGACCCGTCGGGCGTCGAGGATGCCGGCGGTCCACGTCAGGAAGCCGGTGAAGAGCTCGTCGTCGTCCGTGTAGAGGGCCACCCCCAGGTATTCGACGATGTGGGCGATGTCCTGCGCCGTGTGCTCGCGCTGCTGCTCCGAGTAGGCCGCGGCCTCGGGGAAGCGGCTCTCCAGCTGCGCGAGCACCTCCCGCACGAGCTGCGGCCTGCTGCGGACGACGAGGGTGTACTCCTGGTCGCCCAGGTGCGGCAGGTCGTCGATCTGCTGCCGCCCGCCCGCCGGCACCGGCACGGGGATGCCGTCCGCGATGCGGCGCGCGGCGGACCGGGCGTCGGGCGCCCAGGCGTCGGCGCCCAGCAGCCGTGCGTACCGGCCGTCCGGGCCGAACGCCGCCCCGCCCGCGAGCACGGGCACCCCCACGGCCTGGCAGGCGGTCACGGCCGCGTGCGCGGCGGGCAGCCGGGTGGGGATCGAGGAGGACAGGGCGACCACGTCCGCGCCGTGGCTGTGCAGGTGCCCGATGAGGTGCGGCGTGGGCACCTGGGCCCCGAGGAAGTCGACCCGCCATCCGCGCAGGGTGAGGACCTCGGCCAGCAGGCGGGCGGGCAGCACATGCCACTCCTGGTCCACGCAGGCCACCGTGACCCGGCCCAGCGACGGCGTGGTGCGCACGGCCGGGTGGTGGGCGAGGGCGGCGATGACCCGCTCGGCGATGGCGCTGGCCGCGTGCTCCTGCGCCACGCTGAGCCGGTTGGCCGCCCACTCGGTGCCGACCCGCGCCTGTACGGGGGCGATGACGTCCAGCAGCGCGGTCTCCGCGTCGATCCCGTCCTCCAGCGCGGTGAGGACCACCGCGGCGGCGGCGTGTTCGTCCCGGTCGGTCACCGCGGTCCACAACCGGTCCTGGAGGCCGCGTATCCGGGGTGCGGCAAGGGTCTGTGCACTCATGTCGTGTACCTGCCCCGAGTGTGGCCGTTCACCGCGCTCAGGTGCGTCGTGGGCGGAGCGGTGATCGCGACGAGCGCCATGTCGTCGTGCCGGCCGTCGCGGAGCCACTGGGACGCGAGCATCTGCACCCGCTCGACCACGGCCGCGCCGGGCATGCCCGCACACTCCCCCATGGCCCTCATCAGCCTTTCCTCACCGAAGAGTTCGTCGCCCAGGGGCCCGCCTCGCGCCTCGGTGATGCCGTCGGTGTAGAGCAGGCACGTCTCGCCGGGGTGCAGGTCGGTCTCCACGGTGCGGGCCTCGATGTGCGGCAGCGCCCCGACCAGGGTCCCCCGGGTGTCGATCTCCTCGACCCGGCCGTCGTTGCGGATGACCAGCGGCGCGGGGTGGCCGGCCGACGTGAGGCGCAGGCGCACCCGGTTCTCCTCGCGCCGGACCGAGGCCAGCACCAGGGTCGCGAAGCGGGTGTGGTGCGAGTTGAGGAGCGCCCCGTTGAGCAGCCGCAGCATCCCGGCGTGGTCGCCGGCCATCGGCGTGAGCGCCTGGAGCGTGTTGCGGATCTTGCCGGTGAGCACCGCCGCGTCGAGGCCCTTCCCGCACACGTCCCCGAGGACGGCCAGGGACGCGTCGCCGGGCGTGCTGCCGGGGTGTACGTCGTAGAAGTCGCCGCCCACCCGGTCCCGGGCGGCGGCGGGCTGGTAGCCGCCGGCGAACTCGACGCCGTTCACCCGGTCCAGCCGGGGCGGCAGCAGATCGCGCATCAGGGTCCGGGTTATGTCGCTCTGCTCCGAGTACAGCCGCGCGGCCGACAGCGCGGCGCCGGCCCGCGCCGCGAACAGCCGGGCGAAGACCTCCTCGCTCTCGCTGAACCCGGTGCAGTCCGTGCCGCGCAGCAGCACCAGGACGCCCGCCGGGACGCCGTGGCCGGGCAGCGGGGTGACGACGGCCGACCCGACGGCCCCGGTGAAGCCCTCCGGGACGAGCCAGTCGGGCAGCGAGGCGGGATCGATCCACCGCGAGGGGACGGGCGGGAAGCCCTGCAACGCCTCGCTGAGCCCCGGCACCAGGGCGGGGTCCGCCGTCACCGTGCGGCGGACCGCGGCCCCGCCCTCGACCGCGTACGCCATGGGCAGCTTCCGGCCCGTGGCGGGCACGATGACGACGGCGGCCTCGGCGAGGTACTGCGAGGCGAGTTGGGCGGTGACCCGGGTGCAGCGGTCGGTGTTCAGCGACGCCAGCAGGACGTTCGAGGCCTCGGCCAGGAAGGCCGTGCGCTGACGCTCCGCGGCCAGTTCCTCCTCGGCGAGCCACCGGCCGGTGTCGTCGACCAGCCACCAGACCACGTCGCCGTCCCCGTGCGGGGCCGGGTGCGCCTCGAAGCTCCGCGCGCCGATCCGCCCCCGGAACACGGGGCGCGGCGGTGCGGGGGACGGGTCGTCACCGGCCGGGCCGCCGACGGGGTTCGCGGTTTCCTCGTGGGCGCGTGCCAGCCAGGACGGCACCGTCTTCGACAGTGCGGCGCCCGGCACCGCGCCCCTGAGGAGCGAGGCGGCGGCCGGGTTGACGTCGCTGACCGTCCCCGCTCTGTCGACGACGATGACGGGGCAGGGGGCCGGGCCCCACAGGTCGGAGGTGGGCGGTCGCTGCGTTCTCGTGGCGATGGATTCCTTCGGAGGAGTCATGAGGGGGGACCCACGCGGGGCGGGTCGCACCACCTTCCAACTGGACGAAAAGTACTTTCCTTTCGGCAACCATTGCCCAGCGGGGACGCGGATGGCAACCCACCCCCCGCCATGCGGAGGCCCCGGAACGGCGTGTGCGCCACCCCCGCATCAGACCTTCACGCGAGACACACAAAACGCACGGAATGCCTGATATGGTCCGCCCTGCTCCGTGCGGCCACCCAGGCGCCCCGTGCCCCCGGCGTGACGCGGAACGCCCCCGCCGCCCCTCGGCACATCCCGTACGGGCCCGCCCCGGGGCCGCTCAGCCGCCGCCGGCCAGCCGTCCGCTGAGGGAGCCGTGGAGGTCGGCGCTCCGCTCGTCGAGCCCGACGATCTCCACGCTCCTCCCGCGCTGTTCGTACTTCGCGGTGATGGCGTCCAGCGTCGCGACCGCCGAGGCGTCCCAGATGCGCGCGGCCGTCAGGTCGATGACGACCCGCCGGGGACCGTCGGTGTGGTCGAACCGTCCGGCGAGCCCCTCGGAGGAGGCGAAGAAGAGCTCCCCGGAGACGGAGTGGACGATCCGGCCGCCGTCCTGGTCGGTGACGGAGGTGACGTCGGCGAGGCGGGCGACCCTCCTGGCGAAGAAGACCATGGCGGTGACGGAGCCGACGACGACGCCGACGGCGAGGTTCTCGGTGGCGACCACGCAGACCACCGTGATCACCATCACGGCGATCTCACCGGCGGGCATCCGCCTCAGGGTCCCCGGCGCGACGGAGTGCCAGTCGAAGGTCGCGAAGCACACCATGACCATGACCGCGACGAGTGCGGCCATCGGGATACGGGAGACGAGCGGCCCGAACGCGATGCACAGCACCATCAGGAAGACGCCCGCGAGGAAGGTGGACAGCCGGGTGCGGGCACCGGAGACCTTCACGTTGATCATGGTCTGGCCGATCATGGCGCAGCCGCCCATGCCACCGAGGAACCCGGTCACGATGTTGGCGATGCCCTGGCCGACCGACTCGCGGGTCTTGCTGGAGCGGGTGTCGGTGATCTCGTCCACCAGCTTGGCCGTCATCAGCGACTCCATCAGGCCGACCAGCGCCATGGCCAGCGCGTAGGGCGCGACGGTGGTGAGGGTGTCCAGGGTGAACGGCACGTCCGGCAGGCCGGGGACGGGCAGGGACGAGGGGAGCTCCCCCTTGTCGCCGACCGTGGGTACGGCGATGCCCGCGGCGACGGTGATCGCGGTCAGGATGACGATGGAGACGAGCGGGGCGGGTACCGCCCTGGTGACCCTCGGGAACAGCACCATCAGGGCCAGGCCGCCGAGGACCAGCGGGTACACGGGCCAGGGGACGCCGCTCAGTTCGGGGACCTGCCCCATGAAGACCAGGATCGCCAGCGCGTTGACGAAGCCGACCATCACGCCGCGGGGCACGAACCTCATCAGCCTGGCGACCCCGAGCGCGCCGAGGACGATCTGGAAGACCCCGCCCAGGATGACTCCCGCGATCAGGTAGCCGAACCCGTGCTCCCTGTTCAGCGGGGCGATGACGAGCGCGACCGCGCCCGTCGCGGCGGAGATCATCGCGGGCCTGCCGCCGACGACGGAGATGACGACGGCCATCGTGAACGCCGCGAACAGGCCGACGGCCGGGTCGACCCCGGCGATGATCGAGAACGAGATCGCCTCGGGGATCAGCGCCAGCCCCACGACGAGCCCGGCCAGGGCCTCGGTGCGGAAGACCTTCGGGGACAGCCAGGACGGGCGGAATCCCCGCAGCCGGCCGGCCGGGGACAGTACGGAGGAGGGCAAGGGAGGCGCGACCTGTCGTGCTCAGGCATCCCCGGCGGACGGGGCGTGCGGGGTACGCGGAGGCCGGACGGCATCCCGCGGACCGTCCGCGGCGGCGGACGGAGGGCTACGGAGGCTCGGGGGCGGAGGACGTGCGGCGGTCGCCGGTCCACGGCGGGCGGTTGCGAGAATCGGACGTGCGCCCGCGCTCCACCGGGCACCCGACCGCTTCGGGTCCCGGCGCACGGGTCCTCGTGCGCGTGTCGCACCGGAGGCATCATCGGCCCGGGCGACCGGCGCCGAGCAACTCTACCCTAACGTTAGGGTAGAGACGGATACGCCGTCCTCCCTGGTCACGGCGGAAGCAGGGAGGGCACATGGGCACGGCGAGCGGCGGGCACATGCAGATCGGCGAGGTAGCCACGCGCACCGAGCTGTCGCTGCGCACGATCCGGCACTACGAGGAGACCGGGCTCGTCACCCCCTCGGCCCGCTCGCGTGGCGGATTCCGGCTGTACACCGAGGCCGATGTGGCACGGCTGATGGTCATCCGCCGGATGAAGCCCCTCGGCTTCACCCTGGACGAGATGCGGGACCTGCTGTCGGCGGTCGACCGCCTCGACGGCGGCGGGGACCTGACGGCGGGCGAGCGCGGCGAACTGCTGGAGCGGGTCAGGACGTACGAGCGCGCCGCGGCCGAACAGGTCGCGAAACTGCGGGTCCAGCTGGCGCGGGCCGAGGAGTTCGCCCGGACCCTGCGCACACACCTGGACCCGGACACCGCACACACACCTGGACCGGACGGCCCCTCGGAGGTGTGAACGCCCGGGAGCCTCGGACCGGGGATTCGGGTCTTCGGACGGGGGATTCGGGGCCCCGGACCTGAAACCCGGGCGGCCTCGGACCAGGGACCCGGCGCGCTCAGGGGGACGCAGGGCTGGCATACGGAGGCCCAGGGAGGACGGGGCGCGGAAGGCACGCACCGAGAGACGGGAGACCCGGCGCCCGAAGCACCCGCCACACCCACCGCATCAGCCGCACCCGGAGCACCCGGAGCACCCGGAGCACCGGACGCCCCCGGGCCCGTCGCCCGGACGCGCCGCCGAAGACCTGTTCCCCCGGGCCCCGGCCGCGCGCTCCGAGGGGCCTCCTTCGGCCAGTCATTGGCCGAAGAATGATCTCCAGCCCCACCGCCGGGTCTGCCGATGCTACGAGCACGAGTCCCGAGGAGGCCCCCGCATGGATGACCTGCTGCTGACCCTGGCCGTCCCGGCCGTGGTCATCGCGAGCGGGGTGTACGCCGTCCGCGACTGCCGGCGGCAGCGCCGGCGCCCGCCGCCGCCGTACACCCGCCGGGCCGCCCGTCTCGCCTCACGCGACGTGCTGCTCACGGCCGAGGCCGTCGTCGAAGGCGCGTACGCCGCCCTCGGCACGCTCTACGACGGCCCGGCCGGGCCCCACCCGGCCGGACACGTGTCCACCGTCGGCGCCGGTCCGGACCAGGGCCCGTCACAGCCGGCACCCGCCCGAAGGCCGTAGCCTCCGGCGGCACCGGGAACGGCTCGCCGGACACCGGCGCCCGGGGGCGTCGCGGCGGACGCCCGGCCCGGTCCGGCGGCCCCGCGGCGGGGTCCGGCCCGCGAACCCCGCCGTGCCCCCGCCCGGAACGAGGGCACCTGGTCAGGGCGCTCCACGGCCACGGCGGGCGCCTCCCCGGCGGCCTTCGCGCAGCGCGCGTGAATCCCCTCGCTGCCGCACCCCGCGCGATGGCATCCTGACCGGGTGAACGGACCCGAGATCACCCTCGAAGTAGCCCCCGGACTCCGGCTCTTCGTCTCCCACGACCGCCGCCGAGGACCGACGGCGGTGACCACGGACGGCTCCTCGACCCTCGGGCACGTCGTGGAGTCCCTCGGCGTCCCGCTCACCGAGGCCGGGCAGCTCCTCGTGGACGGCCGGCCGGTACCCGCCTCCCACGTCCCCGGTCCGGGCGAACGGATCGAGGTGCGGGCGGTGGAACGCCCCCAGCAGGTCCCCGGCGCACCCCTGCGCTTCCTGCTCGACGTCCATCTGGGCACGCTCGCCCGGCGGTTGCGGCTGCTCGGCGTGGATGCCGCCTACGAGAGCGAGGACATCGGGGACCCGGCGCTGGCGGCCCTCTCGGCGGAGCAGCGGCGCGTGATGCTCTCCCGCGACCGGGGCCTGCTGCGGCGCAGGGAGATCTGGGCGGGGGCGTACGTCTACAGCGACCGTCCCGAGGAACAGCTCCGTGACGTCCTCGGCCGCTTCGCCCCCGCGCTCGCCCCGTGGACCCGCTGCACCGCCTGCAACGGGGAGCTGGCGGCGGCCGACAAGGAGTCCGTGAGCGCCCGCCTGGAACACGGCACGCAGGCGTCCTACGACGTGTTCGCGCAGTGCGCCGACTGCGGGCGGGTGTACTGGCGCGGCGCCCACCACGCCCGGCTGGAGGCCATCGTGGCGGACGCCGTAGCGGAGTTCGGCGGGGCGGGGAGCCAGGCACCGACGGCCTGACCGCCCGGACGCACGGGGGAGTACGCGTCAGAAGACGTACGCGTCGTCCGTGGACAGGACCAGCACCTCGTGCGTGTCGTTGCGCCGGTTCCGGTCGCTCGCGCCGCCGTTCCACGCGGTGTCCACCCGCACCACGACCTCGGACGGCCGGCCCGTGAAGCGCAGCCCCAGGGCGGTGCGCCGCGCCTGTGCGGAGACGCGCAGCGGGCCCGTCCCGCACAGCACCGTCCGGCTGTCGCCGCGCAGGCACCCCTGCGGCAGCCGCTGCCAGGACGCGAGCGGTACGGAGAAGCGCAGCCGCACGGTCGCGTCGGCGAGGGGCGACGGCCCCCGGTTCCCGGTCCGCAGCTGGATCCCGAGCCGCTCCTCGTGGAGCGAGAGGCGGCCGTGGTGGGCCAGGTCCGCCTCCGGTGCGACGGCCCGCGGCGCCGGCTCGGCCACGGCGGACAGCCCCGGGCCCAGCACCACGGCCGCCGTCATCGCCGTCACGGCGGACACCTTCAGCACTGCTCCACGCATCGCTCCCATGGGCCGAACATACCGACAGGCCGCAATCGTCCCGATTCAAGGACCGGTTCGCCGCGCTTCCCCCACTCGCACGGCCCACCGCCGCCACCGGCACCGGCCGCCACCGCCCTCGCCGCCTACGGCTTCGTGGCCGCGCTCGGGCCCACAGAGGCGTCGGCCGCGTCACCGCGGCGTACGGCGGGAGCCCGCCGACGGCCACCGCCCGGACGGCACCGGACCGCCCCGCGTCGGTCACGTACGCCTGTCACGACCGCCGGGCCGCGCGCCTATCCTGGCCCGGTACCGATCAGCTGTCCGAGGAGTTCGCATGGCCGCCACCCCCATCGCCGTCGTCACCGGTGCGAGCAGCGGCATCGGCGCCGCGACCGCCCGGCAGCTGGCCGCCGCCGGATACCGCGTGGTGCTGACCGCCCGCCGCAAGGACCGCATCGAGGCGCTGGCCGCCGAGCTCACCGAGGCGGGCCACCAGGCGGCGGCGTACGCCCTGGACGTCACGGACCGCGCGGCCGTCGACGAGTTCGCCACCGCCTTCAGGTCCCTGGCCGTCCTGGTCAACAACGCCGGCGGTGCGCTGGGCGCCGACCCGGTCGCCACGGGCGACCCGGCCGACTGGCGCCAGATGTACGAGACCAACGTCATCGGCACCCTGAACGTCACCCAGGCCCTGCTGCCCGCCCTCACCGCGAGCGGGGACGGCACCGTCGTCATCCTCTCCTCCACGGCGGGCCTGTCCACGTACGAGGGCGGTGGCGGTTACGTCGCCGCCAAGCACGGCGAGCACGTGCTGGCGGAGACCCTGCGCCTGGAGATCGTCGGCACCCCGGTGCGGGTGATCGAGGTGGCGCCCGGCATGGTCAGGACCGAGGAGTTCGCCACCACCCGCTTCCGGGGCGACACGGAGAAGGCCGCCAAGGTCTACGCGGGCGTCGACGCCCCGCTCACCGCCGACGACGTGGCCGACACGATCACCTGGGCCGTCACCCGCCCGAGCCACGTCAACATCGACCTCCTGGTGGTCCGTCCCCGCGCCCAGGCCTCCAACTCCAAGGTCCACCGCACTCCCTGAGCCCGACGGCCGACGCCCGGCGCGAGCCCCGGATCCCCCGCGCGGGAACCGGGGCTCGCGCGCGTACCCGGGGTGCGGGCGGTCCGCCATTCGGCCCCGGCCGCCTCGCGCGCGCCGCCCGTCCGCTGTGTCGTTGACACGGACGCGTGCCGAGGAACCAGGCCGTCGGCGGCCTCGGGCGCCCAGTCATCGGAGAGAGGCCGGAGCATGCCCGTACACCCCCTGCGCGGATCCATAGCGGGGCGGCGGCGCCACGCCGCCGCCGTCGCGGTGATGACCTGCGTGACCGTCCTGGCCGTCCAGGGCCCCGTCGCGGCCGACGGCACGTCCCCGCCTCCGGCACCCGCCCCCCGGCTGGACTGGAGCCCCTGCGTCGGGGGCAGCCCCTTCGACTGCGCGACGGCGAAGGTGCCGCTGGACCACGCGGAACCGGGTGGCCGCACCATCGAGCTGGCCGTCGTCAGACGGAAGGCGACGGGCCCCGGACAGCGCGTCGGCACCCTGTTCTTCAACCCCGGCGGCCCCGGCGGGCCGGGGACGGTCCAGATGCCGCAGAACTACACGGCCTTCCCGCGCGAGGTGCGCGAGCGGTTCGACATCGTCAGCTGGGACCCCCGCGGCATCGGCAGCAGCACCGCGGTGAACTGCTTCGCGAGTCCCGCGGAGGCCGCCGCGTGGAGCGCGGCCAAGCCGGTGGGCTTCCCGGTCGGCGAGAAGCAGCGGGCGGACCTCACCTCCGCGTACGAGGACCTGGTGCGGCGCTGCCGGCGCACGGACCCCGGGCTCCTGGCCCACGTGTCGACCGCCGACACCGCCCGCGACCTGGACCAGCTCCGCCGGGCGGTCGGCGACCCGCGGCTCAGCTACTACGGGATCTCCTACGGCACGATCCTGGGCGCCACCTACGCCAACCTCTTCCCGGACAAGGTCAGGGCCATGACCCTCGACAGCAACATCGCGCCCCGGGCCTGGACGAACGACGCCTCCGACACCGCCTCGCTGACGACGTTCCTGCGCATCGGCTCGGACCGCGGCGCGGCGGCCACCCTGGACGCGTTCCTCGGCCTGTGCGGATCCACCACCACCGCCCGCTGCGCCTTCTCCGCCGGGACGCCGCAGGCCACCCGCGACAAGTTCGACCGGCTGACGGGGCGGCTCCGGAAGGCTCCCGTGGGCACCTGGACCTACGCCCGTACGGTCGCCGACGCGGTGAACAGCCTCTACCTCGTCAGCGGGTGGGCGGACCTCGCCGGACGGCTGGAGGCCCTGGCGCGGGGCCGGGCGCCGGAGCCGGAACCCGGCCCGCCCGCGCCGCCGGTCCGGGACCCGGATCCGTACCTGGGCGAGGAACAGGCCGCGGCGGTGCTCTGCGGCGACAGCCCCGACCCGCGCGACCCCGGCGCCTACCACGCCCTGGAGGAGGCCTCCGCCGCCCGTGCGGGCGACGCCGGGCGCTTCTGGACCTGGGCGGCCGCCGGGTGCGCCACCTGGCCCGCCTCCCCCGACCGCTACACCGGCCCCTGGAACAGGCCGACCGCGAACCCCGTCCTGGTGGTCGGCACGACCCACGACCCCTCCACCGCCTACCCGAACTCCCCGGCCATGGCCCGGGAACTGGCCGGCGCCCGCCTGCTCACCCACGTGGGGTACGGACACACGGCGCTGCTCAACCCCAGCACGTGTGTCCAGGCGTACGAGAGCCGGTACTTCGTCGACGGCACCCTCCCGCCGCCCGGGACGGCGTGCGAACAGGACACCCCGCCCTTCTCCGCGCCCAGGCCCAGCGGCGGCGTCTCCGCCGGAGGCGGCGCGACGGCCGGCGCCGTCTCCTGAGACCGCACGCGCGAGGCCCCGGACCCGCGACCGGGTCCGGGGCCTCTGCGTCCGGGAGGCGTGCCGGGCCTCAGCCCTTCACGCACACGACCTGCTTGAGCTTCGCGACGACCTCGACGAGGTCCCGCTGCTGGTCGATGACCTGCTCGATCGGCTTGTACGCCGCCGGGATCTCGTCCACGACACCGGAGTCCTTACGGCACTCCACGCCCCGCGTCTGGTCCTCCAGGTCCTGCGTCGAGAACCTCCGCTTCGCCGCGTTCCTGCTCATCCGGCGCCCGGCGCCGTGCGAGGCGGAGTTGAACGACTTCGCGTTCCCGAGGCCCTTCACGATGTACGAGCCGGTCCCCATGGAGCCGGGGATGATCCCGAACTCCCCCGACCCCGCACGGATCGCGCCCTTCCGCGTGACCAGCAGGTCCATGCCGTCGTACCGCTCCTCCGACACGTAGTTGTGGTGGCAGGAGATGACCGGCTCGAAGGTGACCCGCGCCTTCCTGAACTCCTTGCGGACCACGTCCTGGAAGAGGCCCATCATGATCGAGCGGTTGTACTTGGCGTACTCCTGGGCCCAGAACAGGTCGTTGCGGTAGGCCGCCATCTGCGGGGTGTCCGCGATGAAGACCGCCAGGTCACGGTCGACGAGGTCCTGGTTGTGCGGAAGCTTCTGGGCCTGCCCGATGTGGAAGTCTGCGAGCTCCTTGCCGATGTTCCGGGAGCCGGAGTGCAGCATCAGCCACACCGAGCCCGCCTCGTCGAGGCAGAACTCGATGAAGTGGTTTCCGCTCCCGAGCGTCCCCATCTGCTTGGTGGCGCGCTCCTGACGGAATCTGACCGCCTCGGCGATCCCGTCGAACCGCGACCAGAAGTCGTCCCAGCCCGCGACCGGGAAGCCGTGCAGCTTCCCCGGGTCGACGAGCGTGGTGTCGTGCATCCCCCGGCCCACCGGGATCGCCTGCTCGATCTTCGACCGGAGCCGCGAGAGGTCGCCCGGCAGGTCGTTGGCCGTGAGCGACGTCTTCACCGCCGACATCCCGCAGCCGATGTCCACGCCCACCGCGGCCGGGCAGACCGCCCCGTGCATCGCGATCACCGAACCGACGGTCGCCCCCTTGCCGAAGTGGACGTCCGGCATGACGGCGAGACCCTTGATCCAGGGCAGCGTGGACACGTTCCGCAGCTGCCGCATCGCGACGTCCTCGACCGACGCCGGATCCGCCCACATACGGATGGGAACCTTCGCACCCGGCACCTCTACATACGACATAACCCCTCGATTCCCCCGAAAAAGTCTGAAAGCGCAAAACCGGTGCCGAGATCGGCATAAAGGTCGGCCGACCGGCATTCACAGCGGCGCGTGCGATACACATTGTGTCCATCGGCCGCCATCGAGCGGCAACCCGTTTTCGTACCGAAGGGAGCCTGGGACCGTGCGACACATGGCGTACGTACCCGGCGTGGCGCTTCTCGTGGCGCTCGTCGCCGGCTGCAGCGCCGGCTCCGGCGCCGACGACCCCGCCGCCGACAGCAAGCCCGGCAGCCCGACGGTCACGGCCGCGCCTCCCGGGAAGTACCGGACACTGCCCGAATCGTGCAGCGCCGTACCGCGTTCCACCCTCAAGGACCTGCTGCCGGGCGCGGCCGACCTCCCCGAGGAGCAGCAGGAGAAGGTGTACGAGGGCACGGCCGCCGTCACCTACGACACCGACCGCAAGGTCGGCTGCCGCTGGAAGTCGGACGCCCCGGACGCCTCCCGGAACCTCTCCATCGACTTCGAGCGCGTCGTGTCCTACGACCCCGCGGTCAGCGACGACGACCGCGCCCGGGACGTGTACGCGACGAAGGAGGACGCCGCCGCCCTCCCCGCGCCGTCCGGTGCGACCCCCGGCGGGAAGGCGCCGGGGTCCTCGGCCGCCACCCCCGGCGGGACGCCCTCCGCGACGCCGTCCTCCGGCGCCACGGGCACCGGGGCCGACGCGGACCTGCGGCCGCGGCTGCTCGACGGGCTCGGGGACGCGGCGTTCCTGGACGACGCGCTCACCCGGGCGGGCTCTACCGCGCAGCACCGCACCGTGAGCGTGGTATTCCGCACATCGAACGTCATCGTGACCGTCCGGTACACCGAGCAGCCGGCCCGGGTCACCGAGGTTCCCGACAGCAGGGAACTGCAGGAGAAGGCGCAGGCCCTGGCGCGGAAACTGGCCGAGAGCCTCAACACCTAGCCGGACCCCGGAGGGCACCGGCAGGGGGGACCGGCACCGGCCGGGGCCTCCGGCCGGCGGCGGCACCGGGCCGCGGACCGTCGTACGGTGGCCCCCGACCGACGTACCGACGTACCACCCGACCACCCGCACGACCGAGACCGCCGTGCCGTCCGAGTGAAGGAACCATGCACCGATCAGCCCCGCGACTGTCCCGCATACTCGCCTGCGCCGCCGTCCCGGTGATGCTCGTCGTCGCCGGCTGCTCGTCGGACTCCGGCGACGCGAAGGACTCCGCCTCCTCGTCCTCCCCGAGCACGGAGAAGACCGAGCCGACCGTCGAGCCCGCGAAGTTCGCCGAGCTGCCCGACGCCTGCGCCTCGATCGGCGGGAAGACGATCGAGGCCCTGGTTCCGAAGACGAAGAACAAGGGCGGCACCCCGGGTACGTCCAGCGACACCTCGGCCCGCGGCGGCTGCTCCTGGAACGGCCTGGACGACAAGGGCGTCAAGGGCTCGCAGTACCGCTGGCTCGACGTCGGCTTCACCCGCTTCGCCTCGGACCAGTCCCTGGGCAGCGGCGCCAAGCGCGCCACCGAGGAGTACACCAAGCAGGTCGCCAAGGCACAGGCGACCGAGGGCGCCGCCAAGGTGGCGGCCGAGCCGGCCACCGGCCTCGGCGAGCAGGCCACCACGGTGACGTACGGGCTCACGAAGTCCAAGGAGGACTTCGAGTACGCGACGGTCGTCGCCCGCACCGGCAACGTCGTCGTCAGCGTCACCTACAACGGGGCCGGTTTCGCGGGCGCCAAGACCCCCGCCGCGGCCGACATCCTGAAGAACGCCCGGAAGGCCGCCCAGGAGGCCGTCGCCGCGGTCGGCGCCGACGGGGAGAAGACCCCGGCCTCGCCGTCCGCCGAGAAGTCGGCGTCGTCCTCGGCCAAGGCCGACGACAAGGCCTGACCCGAGCCCGGCGGGGCACGCGCCGCCCTGCTCCGAGGCCCTGCGCCGAAGCCCGGTACTCCCGCGAGTACCGGGCTTCGGCCCCTCCCCACGCAACGCGCCCGCCCGGCATGTGCCAGGCTGTGCCCGCGCCGGATGCCGAAGTGGAGCCGGTTTCGTCGAAGTCGGGAGGGGATCGCGGGTGGCCGCAATGCAGCTGACACGCACGCACCGCGTACTCATCGGGGTCGTCGTCGCCGGCGCCGTGCTCATCGCAGCGATCGGTTTCGCGGGTTCGTACGCCGCGGTGCGCGAACTCGCGGAGGAGAAGGGCTTCGGCGACTTCGCGCTGGTCTTCCCGATCGGTATCGACGCGGGCATCTGCGTCCTGCTCGCGCTGGACCTGCTGCTGACGTGGATGCGCATCCCGTTCCCGTTGCTGCGTCAGACCGCCTGGCTGCTCACCGCGGCGACGATCGCCTTCAACGGCGCCGCCGCCTGGCCCGATCCGCTGGGCACCGGCATGCACGCGGTGATCCCGATCCTGTTCGTCGTCTCCGTCGAGGCCGCGCGGCACGCGGTGGGCCGGATCGCGGACATCACGGCCGACAAGCACATGGAGGGCGTCCGCCTCACCCGCTGGCTGCTCTCCCCCGTCCCCACCTTCAAGCTGTGGCGCCGGATGAAGCTGTGGGAGCTGCGCAGTTACGAGCAGGTCATCAAGCTCGAACAGGACCGGCTGATCTACCAGGCCCGGCTCCAGGCCCGCTTCGGCCGCAACTGGCGCCGCAAGGCCCCCATCGAGTCGATGATGCCGCTGCGCCTGGCCAAGTACGGCGTCCCGCTCGCCGAGACCGCCCCGGCGGGCCTCGCCGCCGCGGGGATCGAGCCGGCCCTGCTCCCGCCGGCCCCGGCCGCCGAGGTGGAGACCGCGCGGCACCCCCAACTCCCGTACGCGCCGCAGCCGGAGACACACCCTCAGCCGCAGGGGCAGCAGGTCCCCGACGGGTACGAGGACCCGCGGCCGACGCCGCACGGACAGCCCGGACAGCCGGAGCAGCACGACCGGCTCGGCACGACCGGCCGGCCGCACGAGCCGCAGCCGGCCGAGCAGCAGCACCCCCAGGACGAGGCCGGCCCGCAGGGCAGCCCGTGGTTCGCCCAGAAGATGCCCGACGGGGAGTACCAGGGCGCGTACGACCCGGCCTACGAGGAGGGCACGGAGAACGCCCAGGTCATGGTCCCCTCGGGGCCGGGCCGGACCCGGCCCCTCGGCAACGTGGGCACGATCGGCGCACTCCCGCACCCGCGCGGCGCGGAGGCCGGTCCCGGGGAGCAGCGGGAACCGGACCGGGAAGAAGAGGAACAGCGGGCGCCCGTGCGGCAGGAGGCGGCTCAGCCGGAACCGGCCCGGCCCGAACCGGCCCGGCAGGACGCGGCCCCGCAGGAGCCCGACCCGGCCGAATGGGCCGAGGCCGAGATCGAGTTCAGCGAGATCGCGTACGACGTGTTCACCGCGTACACGCACCAGCACCAGGACTACCCGAGCGCCGAGGTGCTCGACATCCACCTCTCGGACGGCCACAACGTCCGCCACCCGCGCAGCGCCGCCCTGCTCCGCAAGCTGCTGCCCGGCTTCAAGCAGCGCTTCGACAACGAGATGGCCGCCGACCACATCGCGTAGCGGCTGGGCGTACACGAGGACGGGCGGGCCGCTGAGCGGCCCGCCCGTCCTCGTGCCCGGATGTCCGGGGTCCTACGCGCCGAGCAGCGTCCGCACCCGGTCCGCGCCGACGGCGAGGAGGAGCGTGGGCAGGCGCGGCCCGGTGTCCCGGCCGACGAGCAGCCGGTACAGCAGCGCGAAGAAGGAGCGCTGGGCCGCCTTCAGCTCCGGCGTCGGCTTGGCGTCCGGCTCCAGGCCCTCCAGCACCTTCGGCACTCCGTAGACCAGCGTGGTCAGACCGTCCAGCGACCAGTGCGAGTCGAGGCCCTCCAGCAGCAGGCGCAGCGACTCACGGCCCTGCTCGTCCAGCGAGCCGAGGAGTTCCTTGTCCGGCTCGTCGCGGACGATCGTGCGCGCCTCGGCCGGCACCTGGGTGCTGATCCAGTTCTCGGCGCGGTCGAGCCGGGGCCTCGCCTCGTCGAGGGAGGCCAGCGGGTTCTCCGGGTCGAGCTCGCTGAGGATGCGCAGCGTCTGCTCCTCCGCGCCGGCGGTGATGTCGGCGACGGAGGCGAGCGTGCGGTACGGCAGCGGGCGCGGGGTGCTGGGCAGCTCCCCGGCGGCCGTGCCGACGGCACGGGCGTAGGCGGCGGCGTCGGCGGCCAGCACCGTGCCGTCGGCCACCTTGCGCACCAGCGAGTCCCACTCGTCGTAGAGCCGCTGGATCTCCTGGTCGAAGGCGATCTTGAAGGACTGGTTCGGCTTGCGGCGCGCGTAGAGCCAGCGCAGCAGCGGCACCTCCATGATCTTCAGCGCGTCGGCCGGGGTCGGCACACCGCCCCTGCTGGAGGACATCTTCGCCATGCCGGAGATCCCGACGAAGGCGTACATCGGCCCGATCGGCTGGACGCCGCCGAAGACCTCGCGCACGATCTGGCCGCCGACGACGAACGAGGAGCCCGGCGAGGAGTGGTCCACACCGCTGGGCTCGAAGATCACGCCCTCGTAGGCCCAGCGCATCGGCCAGTCGACCTTCCAGACCAGCTTGCCGCGGTTGAACTCGCTGAGCCGGACCGTCTCGGCGAAGCCGCACGCCGCGCAGGTGTAGTTCAGCTCGGTCGTGTCGTCGTCGTAGGAGGTGACGACGGTGAGGTCCTTCTCGCAGTTGCCGCAGTAGGGCTTGTACGGGAAGTACCCGGCGGCGCCGGAGCCGCCGTCGTCCTCGTCCGCCGCGCCGGAGCCCTCGGCGGCCTCCAGCTCGGCCTCGTCGGCCTTCTTCTGCTGCGGCTTCCGGCCCTTCGCTCCCGCCGCGCCGTCCTTCTTGGTGCGGTAGCGGTCCAGGACGGCGTCGATGTCGCCGCGGTGCCTCATCGCGTGCAGGACCTGCTCGCGGTAGGTGCCCGCCAGGTACTTCTCGGTCTGGCTGATGCCGTCGTACTCGACACCGAGCTCGTCCAGCGCCTGGGTCATCGCGGCCTTGAAGTGCTCGGCCCAGTTCGGGTACGCCGACCCGGCCGGGGCGGGCACCGAGGTCAGCGGCTTGCCGATGTGCGCCTGCCAGGAGTCGTCGACGCCCTCGACGCCGTTCGGCACCTTGCGGTAGCGGTCGTAGTCGTCCCAGGAGATCAGGTGGCGCACGGTGTACCCGCGGCGGCGGATCTCGTCGGCGACCAGGTGCGGGGTCATGACCTCGCGGAGGTTGCCCAGGTGGATCGGGCCCGAAGGGGACAGTCCGGACGCGACGACGACCGGTTTGCCAGGCGCACGTCGCTCCGATTCGGCGATGACATCGTCCGCGAAGCGGGAGACCCAGTCGGTCTCGGTGCTGCTCTGACTCGAAGCCACGGTCGGCACGTCCTTCTCTCGTGTAGGACTCGTAGGGGACGCCCACGGAGGGCACCCCCATTCTCCCAGGTACCGCCCGCAGCGCGAAAACGGCTTTACGCCCCGTGGGATACTGGGGTGATCCCTTGTCCTCTACCGAAACGGCAGCCGTCTCATGGCTTCGGTCCCCTCCCTCGCTTCCACGCTCCAGCAGCAGCTCGCGGACGCCCTGACGGCAGCACTGCCGGATGCCGGCACCGCGGACCCGCTGCTGCGCCGAAGCGACCGGGCCGACTTCCAGGCCAACGGGATCCTCGCGCTCGCCAAGAAGCTCAAGGGCAACCCGCGCGAGCTGGCCTCCCAGGTCACGGCGGCCCTCCCGGCCGGTGACCTGATCCAGGACGTCGAGGTGTCCGGCCCCGGCTTCCTGAACATCACGCTCACCGACCGGGCCATCACCGGGACGCTCGCCGCGCGGGCCGCCGACGGCGACCGGCTCGGCGTCCCGCTGAGGGCCACCGCGGGCACGACCGTGATCGACTACGCCCAGCCGAACGTCGCCAAGGAGATGCACGTCGGCCACCTGCGGTCGGCGGTCATCGGTGACGCGATGGTCCAGATCCTCGAGTTCACCGGTGAGAACGTCGTCCGGCGCCACCACATCGGCGACTGGGGCACCCAGTTCGGCATGCTCATCCAGTACCTCTTCGAGCACCCGGGCGAGCTGGGGCACGAGGGCGGCCAGGCGGACGGCGAGGCGGCCATGTCGTCGCTGAACCGCGTCTACAAGGCCTCGCGGGCCCTGTTCGACTCCGACGAGGAGTTCAAGGCGCGCTCCCGTGACCGGGTGGTGGCCCTCCAGGCCGGCGACCCGGAGACGCTGGCGCTCTGGCAGGGCTTCGTGGACGAGTCGAAGATCTACTTCTACTCCGTCTTCAACAAGCTCGACATGGAGATCGCCGACCCCGACATCGTCGGCGAGTCCGGCTACAACGACATGCTCGAGGAGACCTGCCGGATCCTGGAGGAGACGGGCGTCGCCGTCCGCTCCGAGGGCGCGCTGTGCGTGTTCTTCGACGACGTGAAGGGCCCGGACGGCAACCCGGTCCCGCTGATCGTCAAGAAGACGAACGGCGGCTACGGCTACGCGGCGACCGACCTCTCCGCGATCCGCGACCGGGTGCGGAACCTGAAGGCCGACACCCTGCTCTACGTCGTGGACGCCCGGCAGTCCCTGCACTTCAAGATGGTCTTCGAGACGGCCCGCCGGGCCGGCTGGCTGAACGAGGACGTCAAGGCGCACCAGCTGGCCTTCGGCACGGTCCTCGGCAAGGACGGCAAGCCGTTCAAGACCCGTGAGGGCACCACCGTCCGGCTGGAGGACCTGCTGGACGAGGCCGTCGAGCGGGCCACCGCCGTGGTCCGCGAGAAGGCCGGGAAGGTGGGCCTCTCCGAGGAGGAGATCGTCGAGAACGGCCGGTACGTCGGCGTCGGCGCCGTGAAGTACGCCGACCTGTCGACCTCGGCCGTGCGGGACTACAAGTTCGACCTGGACCAGATGGTGTCGCTGAACGGCGACACCTCGGTGTACCTCCAGTACGCCTACGCCCGGATCCGCTCCATCCTGCGCAAGGCGGGCGACGCGAAGCCCGTCGCGCACCCGGAGCTCGGCCTGGCCCCGGCCGAGCGCGCGCTGGGCCTGCACCTGGACCAGTTCGGCGGGGTCCTGGACGAGGTGGCCGAGGGGTACGAGCCGCACAAGCTCGCCGCCTACCTCTACCAGCTCGCCTCGCACCTCACCACGTTCTACGACCAGTGCCAGGTGCTGAGCGACGACAACCCGGCGGAGGTCGTCGAGAACCGCCTCTTCCTCGTCGGGCTGACCGCCCGCACCCTGCACCAGGGCATGAAGCTGCTCGGCATCAGGACGCCCGAGCGCCTCTGACCGGCACGCGGCGGTGACGGGGGCCGGTCCGGACGGGACCGGCCCCCGTCAGTGCTCCGCCGGGACCCACTGGGCCGTGTCCGGGCGGTAGTAGTACTCCGGCCGGGCCGTGAGGCTGCTCGTACGGAACGGCCTGCCCCCGTCGTCGATGCGCAGGGTCCCGCTCCGGCCGCCGCTGGTCCACTCCAGCTCCAGGTACCAGGTCACGTCGTGCCCCTCCACGTGCGCGTCGAGGTTGAACACCTCGACGTCGGTGGAGCTCACCCGGAACGGGAAGTCCTTCGCCGGGACGACCTCGCCCGCGTGCTCCCCCGCGACGGGCTTCGCCCGCGGCCGGCCGTCGTCCAGGTCGATGTCGAAGCTCTGCGGGGTGATGCCGGACCCGCAGCCGTTGCCCATCGAGTACGCGGACCGGGCGAGTGCCCCGTTGCGCGCCAGCACCCGCACGTGCAGCCCGCGCAGCACGACCGCCTCGCCGGACGACCCCTGGAGGGTGAGTTCGAGCTTCATCGCACCCCCGTCCACCCCGTCGAGCGCCCGCGCCCAGCCCCGGGTGTCCTGGGGTGCGGGCGGCGGCGGCACGTCGTCGGGCTCCTGGTCGAGCAGGTAGTACTGCCCGCAGGGCGCCTCCCAGTTGTACGAGCTGATGGCGGCGTGCACGGGTACGCCACCGTCCTGCGGCCCGCCCGACGACGGCGAGGGCGTGGCGGACGCGCGGTCCCCGGCGGCGGGCGGGTCGGACCGGCCGGGCGTGGCCGACGGGCTGCCGCTCGCACTCGGTTCCGTACTGCCGCTCGGACGCGCGCGCGTACCCCCGCTGGGGACGACCGCCGTGCGGCTGGGTGCCGCGTCCGTCCGCCCGTCGTCGGCCGGCCCGTCGTCGCCGAGACCGCGTACGGCGAGGGCCGCGGGAACGGTGAGGGCCACGACCGCCACGGCGGTGAGCAGGACGCGCGTTCTCCTGGAGGTACGCCGACGGGGAGCGGGCACGGTGCCGGGGCGCTCCCCCTCGGGTGTCACGTCCCGCACAGCGGACTCCGCTCCGCGCCGGGATTCCGGTTCTGCCTCGTTTCGTGGTTCCGGTTCGTGCTCCGGTTCCGGTTCCGCTTCGGCACGGGCCTGGGCGTCTTCCGGAGCGGCGCGCCCGGGGACGGCCGGCGCGGGAGCGTCCGCCGCCGGATCGGCGGGCTCGGACGCGACGGTCCCGGGGGCGACGGTCCCGGGGGCGCCGCCCGACTCCTTCCGCGTCCCCCGCCTCTTCGCCTCGTCGGCGAGGATCCACTTCCGGTGCAGCGCCATCAGCTCGTCGCCGGACGCCCGGCACACCCGCGCGAAGCGCTCGACGGGCGCGTAGTCGTGCGGAACCGCGTCGCCGTTGCAGTAGCGGTGCACGGTCGAAGTGCTCAGGTGGAGCTTCCGGGCGAGCGCCCCGTAGCTGAGCCCGGACCGCTCCTTCAGCCCCCTGAGCAGCTCCGCGAAGTCCTCGATCTCTGTGGCCACCCCGACCGGTTCCCTTCCGTTCCTTCCCGGAAAGGCGTTCCAGGGAAGCGATGTCCTCGCAGGTCGGAGCACGTGCGAACGTTCCAGCGTCCCAGGTGCCGCGGCAACCGTTGCGACGGCCGAAAGAGCCTGGAAAGGATGTGGTCACACCGCGGCGTTCCCCGCGACCACACCTTCCCACCCACACCCGTCCCGGGAGCCGCCGTGCGTACTCGACCTGACCTCAGCCTGACCGACGTGGTCGCCACGGGAGTCCTGATCGCCTGCGTCGCGATCGTCATCGCACTCCTGTGACGCCACGGATCACGCGTCACCGACCAGTACACCCGCCCGCACCTCAGGGAGCCAAACGGCGCCCCGGGCACCCAGCACCTTCGAACGGGGAGAACAGACTCATGCGCACCCTCCACTTCCGCCGCGCCGCCCGCACCGCCGTCCTCGGCACCGCCGCGGTGGTCGCCGCCCTGTCCCTGACGGCCTGCCAGAGCGACGGCCCGGCGAACGCGGCGGGCCCCGACGGCCCCACCGGCACCGCAGCCCCGCAGCCGGGCGACGGCACGTCGGCCGCCCCGGCATCGGACACGGACGCCAGGACCACCGAAGGACCCGGCTCCTCCGGTCCCGTTCCGGGCGCGGAAAAGGATTCCGGTTCCACCCCGGACGCGTCCTCCGGCAAGCAGCCGCAGGACGCCGGGAAGGGCGGCAGCGGCGGCAGCGGCGGGTCCCTGCCCGCCTGCACCGGCGCGAACACCAAGCTCACGATCACCAGCGTCAAGCGCCCCGTCAACCACATGCTGCTCACGGTGACCAACACCGGCTCGAAGTCCTGCTACGCCTACTCCTACCCGTTCCTGAAGTTCGGTGAGGCGCAGTCCGTCCCCCGGGCCTTCGAGGACAGCGTGCCGCAGTCCGTGGTGGTCGTGTCCCCGGGCCGGTCCGCCTACACCGGCGTCATGACCTCGTCCGCCGACGGCAGCGGCACGGGCGGCTACTCCACCGCGGAGCTGTCCGTCGGCTTCCAGAACGCCGACGGCGAATCCGAGGGGGACATGGTGGACGTGCCGCTGGGCAAGGAGGTCCACGTCGACAGCACGCTGGCCGTCACCTACTGGCAGACCAGCATGGACGACGCCCTCATGTACTGACCGCGCCGACGGGCGTGACACCGTGGTCCCGGTGTCACGCCCGCTCCGTCCGCGTCCCCGGCGGGCCGCTCAGTCGGGCAGCCGGTCGAGGACCCACTCACCGACCTCGGCGGTCATCGCCGCGTGCGGTTCGTTCTCCGAGGACAGCACGTAGTCGTCGAGGTCGAACTCCTCCGGCGACAGCTCGTCGATGGTGGCGTACAGGTCCTCCTGCTTGTCCAGGTCGCGCACGGAGACCGCGCTGACGGACGGCACGAAGCACACGGAGCGGTGCGTGACGTCGACGTTCTCACCGGCGGCGGCCAGGGCGTCGCCGACGATGCCGAACGATCCGAGCGTCCCGCCCGGCGCCCCGTCCAGCTCGGGGAAGCCGCTGGTGGTGATCGTGTGCGGCCCGCCGAGGATCCCGTTCAGCACGGCCACCTCCACCGGGTCCCCCTGCGCCTGGGCCAGGAAGTACGTGCCGTCGAAGAGGGGGCCGGAACAGCTCAGCGCCTTGTCCCCGGCCCGGACACCGTTGCCCTCACCGTTCCCGCGCCCGCTGGCCACGGCCAGCTTGAGCGGGATCTGGGGCCACTCGCCGACGCGGCGGAGCTGCTCCTTGAACTCCGTGCGCAGCGGGCTCTCCTGCGGTGTGCCGCCCATGCTGTCCAGGTAGCGCCAGAGCATCTGCTGCGACGCCGGGCTGCTGATCTGCCGCAGGTAGGTGTCGTCGACCGCGGCGAGGTAGTGCGCGGCCGCCTGGAGTCCGATCGGCACCCAGGCCCCGCGGTGCGGGCTGTCGAACGACACGTAGACACCGGTCCGGTGGTCCATGCGCTGCGTCTCCATCTTCGCCAGCGCGTACCGGGCGACGATGCCGCCCATGCTGAACCCGCCCACGAGCAGCCGGGTGTCGCCCAGTTGCTCCGCGATGGTCCGCATGATGGCGGCGGTCATCGTCTCGGCGTTCCGCAGGATCGACTCGCTGCGCTCGTTGAACCCGACCAGGACCAGCGTGCGGCCACGGCGGCGGAGCTCGCTGATGAACGGGAACCGCCCGTTCTCCAGCCCGTCCCAGAGCCAGTCGAAGTCGGACGGCCCGACGTTGAACCCGTCGGCCAGGACGACGGGCCGCACCACGCCTCGGGCGCCCTCGCCGTAGTACACCCGGGCGCTGCCGTACGGAAGCTGCCACTCCTCGTCGGCCGAGGGCGCCTGGGGTGCCGCCGGCCTGCTCACCGGGGTCACCAGCCCGATGGCCCCGGCGGCTTCCCTGGCTTTCTCGGTCCTGCTGTCGGTCACTGGTGTCCCCTTCGATGACGCTGCCAAAGATCGATCGAGGGCCATGATCATCCCGGAATCCAGCAAATGCCCCTGTACAGCGTGGTTTTCACCGCATCGGCGGGCGCGTACGCCCCGTCCGGGCACGCCGGGGCGCACCCGGCGCAGATCGCCGCCCGCCGGTGCGGGGCTCACCACCTGCCGGGACCTGAGTACGACCACTCATGTGCCGTGCCGCGCACCCGCGTTGACTCGTACACATGTCGGATGAACTCCTCGGCCCCCGCGCCCCGTACACCTGGGTCGCGCCGCTGGTCTCCACGGTCGTGACCCTGCCCGCCGCCTTCTTCGCCCTGTTCTACGGCGGCCTGTCCCCCATGGCGTGCGACCCCTGCAACGGTGCTCAGGCCCACCGCTTCGACGACTCGTTCCACACCGCGTGGCCCGTCCTGTGCACCGGACTCGTGCTCGCCCTGATCGTCCTCGCCGCGAGCTGGGCCGTGCCCCGGCGCCGGGAACAGGACGTGAGGCGGAGGGTTCTGGCCGTATCCGCGCCCGCCGTGGTCGGTGCGGCACTCGTGGCCTTCACGGGCCTCGTCGACTGGCCCTCGTTCGCCTGACCGGAGGAGTCGGGGTGCCGTGACCGATCCGTTCAGGACAGCACGGCGGCCGCTCGGTAGCGTCGCGCCCATGAACACCACGTCAGGCACCGAGTCCCGTCACCTCAGCGTCCGCATCGACAGCCCCGCCTCCGCCGTCTACGCCTACGCGTCGGATCCGTCCCGGCTTCCCGAGTGGGCGGCCGGGCTGGGGACCTCGATCGAGGAGACCGACGGCCGGTGGGTCGCCGACTCCCCCATGGGCCGGGTCGTGGTCGAGTTCGCACCCCGGAACGACTACGGCGTACTGGACCACGACGTCACGCTGCCCTCCGGTGAGACCGTCCACAACCCGGTGCGGGTGATCGCGGACGGGGACGGTTGCGAGGTGGTGTTCACACTGCGCCGCAGGGCCGGCGTGAGCGCCGAGGAGTTCCGGCGGGACGCGGAGGCGGTGGCGGCGGACCTCGCGGCCCTCAAACGCCTCACGGAACGCGCCTGACGCACTGGACTCGAACTCCTCACGGAACGCTCCTGACGCGCTGAACAGGGCTTCGGGAACGGTGGGTCACGCAGGACCGGGCGCTGTCAGTGGCGGTACCTAGGCTGATCCACATGGCAACCCTCCCGAATCAGCTGCCCCGGCTCGACCTCCCCGCCGGGACACTCGTGGACACCACCGTCGACGGCCCGTGGCACGAGCCCCTCCTCTGGTACGCCGACGCGCCCGCACAGCCGGGTGACTGGTCCCGACTGCGGGCCACGGGCCGTCCGCTCGGCCTGCTCCCGGTGCTGATCGACGGCGGGCGGCGCGACGAGGGCCCCCGGGACTGGCAGCTGCGGCCGGGTGACACCACCTACCCCGGCGACCACGACGCCGAGGACGTCCTCAGCGAGAACTGGGAGGCGTACGCCGACGACGAGATCGAGGAGGCCGCGCCCTGGCCGGGGCTGGCCCCCGTCCCCGCCGCGAGCACCCCCGAGACCCCGGACGAACTGGCGGCCGGGATAGCCGACATGATCGCGGACACGGCACGTCCCGCGCTCGTACCCGCCCGGCGCAGCGCGGACATTCCCGCGGCGATCGGCTGGTCCGGGCCGCTCAACCACGAGAACGACGTGGCCCGCCTCTGCGCGGTGCTGCGCTCCTGGGAGGACCGGTTCGACATCAGGGTGGTCGCGCTCGGCTTCGACACGATGAAGGTCTCCGTGGGCCGCCCGCCCACCACGGAGGCCGAGGCGTACGCCCTGGCAGCGGAGCACTTCGCCTTCTGCCCGGACACCATCGACAGCGGGCCGCCGGACGGACTGCGCGAGTACGCCGACAAGCACCTGCTGGGCCAGGAGGCCTGGGTGTTCTGGTGGGACTGAAGGCTGACGCCCGGGGCTGGGTTCCGGGTGCCGGGTGAAGCTGAACACCCGTGCTCGGGACCGGACTCCGGGTACCCGATGAGGCTGAACACTCTCGCCCGGGGCTGGACTCCGGGTGCCGGGTGGGCCTGAACACCCGCGCACCGGGATGAACCTCCGGTCGCCCGCCGGGTCCGGGCACCCGCGCCCGGGGATGAACCGCTCGGCGGCCGAGGAAACCGGCGGTCGGCGGCTCCAGGCACCCGCGCCCGGGATGAACCTCCGGTTGCCCCCGTGGGACCGGACCCACGCGCCCCGGGACGGGCTTGGGGGCACCCGCGCCCTGGGGCGGGCTCCGGCTGTCACGGGGCCGTGAGCCGACCGTGCAGTCCGGCGGCACAGGCCCCCACGTCCCGTTCGACGGGCCGCTCCACGAACCGTTCGACGGGCGAGGCTCCCCGCGCCCCGGGCGGAGTGCCCACAGCGACGGCCCGGGCGGAGTGCCCACAGCGGCGGCCCGGACGGAGTGCCCACAGCGGCGGCCCGGAACCGGAACGCCGGCCCCCGGGCGGCCCCGCCCCGCCTCACGCCTCACGCCTCCCTCCGGCGAGTGACCCGGCCGCGCCCAGCGCTCGGCTGCGAGCTCCGGGCTCCGGGCATCGGGCTCCACGCATCGGGCTCGGGCATCAGGCATCAGGATCCGCTCATCGGGAGCGAGTCGGCCGGCGTCTGTCCCCCGAGCGAGCTACACGAGGGTGTCCACCGTGAGGTGACGCTTCATGACCTGCGGATCCGTAGCGTTCGAGGCGCCGCGGCACCCCGGCCGCGGATCCTCCGAAGGAGCGTTCATGAGGTTCATCTGGCAACTGCTGGCCGTCGTACTGGTCGCCATGACGGGCGGTCAGGCCATCACCGCGGTGGAGGGCAACCCCTGGCTCACCCTCCTCGTGGGGCTCGTGACGGCGGTCCTCGCGGTGATCGTCTACGGCTGGGTGGTGCGCCGCACCGAGCACCGCCCGTCCACCGAAGTGGCCCTCGACGGCGCCGGGGCCGCGTTCGGCCGGGGGCTGCTGATCGGCGTCGCGATGTTCGGCGCCGTCATCACGAACATCTACTTCAACGCGCACTACGAGATCAACGGCCTCGGCTCCCCCAGCGGCGCGGCCGGGCTGATCGGCTTCATGGCCGCCGCCGCCGTCACCGAGGAAGTGATGTTCCGCGGCGTCCTGTTCCGGATCATCGAGGAACGGACCGGCACCTGGATAGCCCTGGCCCTGACCGGCGCGCTGTTCGGCGCCTCGCACCTGCTGAACCCGAACGCCGACCTGTGGGGCGCCGTCGCCATCGCGATCGAGGCCGGCGGGATGCTCGCCGCCGCCTACGCCGCGACCCGCAACCTGTGGGTGCCGATCGGCCTGCACTTCGGCTGGAACTTCGCGGCGGCCGGCATCTTCAGCACCGAGGTCTCCGGCAACAACACCCCGCAGGGACTGCTGGACACGGTGACGTCGGGCCCGGCCTGGGTCACCGGCGGCGACTTCGGCCCCGAAGGAAGCCTGTACTCGGTGGTGTTCGGAGCCCTCATCACCGCCGCGTTCCTGTGGCTGGCCCACCGGCGCGGCAACCTGGTGCCCCGCCGCCGCGCCGACAGGGCCGCCGCCACTACACTCCCCCGATGACCGGACTCCCGCGGATCCCGGAACTCCGGCGCCGGCCGCACGCCGCACTCTGGTACGCACCCCTGGCACTGCTGCTCTTCGTCGCGTCGTTCCTGCCGGGGTTCCGCAACAACGGTACGGAGCTCGGCAGCCTGCCGGACCGCCCCTTCGACGCCCTGGCCGTCGCGGCCGTCGCCCTTCAGTGCCTTCCGCTCGCCGGGCGCCGGCGGTGGCCGGTCGTCTGCTTCACCGTGGTGTCGCTCGGCTTCGCCCTCGACCAGCTCCGCGGCTACCACACGCTCGCGGGCACCGCCCTGCCCATCGCGCTGATCAGCGTGGCCTCCCTCGTGGAACACCGCCGGCGGACCACCGCGATCGTCCTCTCCGCGGCGTACGTCCCGCTGGCGGTCGCACTCCACCGGCTCGGCCCGGGAGACCCGGTGAGCGAGTTCGTGACGTTCTACCTGGCCGTGGCACTCGCCTGGGGCATCGGGGTGTGGCTTCGCAACACCCGGGCGACGGAGGCCGAGCGCCGCCGCCGCGTCGCCGAGGACACCCGCACCGCCGAACGTGCCCGCATCGCCCGCGAACTCCACGACGTCGTGACCCACCACGTGACGGCGATGGTCGTGCAGGCCGAGGCGGCACGCTATCTGACCGCCGCGCCCGACCGCCTCGACCAGAGCCTGACGGCCGTCACGGACACCGGCCGACGGGCCATCACGGACCTCCGGCACCTGCTCGACCTGCTGAACCCCGACCACGGCACCGGCGACAGGACCCCGGCCGCGGGCCGCCTGCTCACCCTCGTCGAACAGACACGGCGTGCGGGGCAGCCGGTGGAGTTCACGGAGGAGGGAACACCCGCCGAGTCGACCGGCAGCGCCGACCTCGTCGCCTACCGGGTGGTGCAGGAGTCCCTGACGAACGCCCTCAAGTACGCTCATGGCAGCGCCACTTCGGTCACGGTGCGGCACAGCGAAAGGGAGATCTCCGTGGAGGTCAGCACGGACGGCTCCGGTACCCGGGCCCCGCACACCGGCGGCAGCGGGCGGGGCCTGGCCGGTCTCCGCGAGCGCGTCGACGTGCTGGGCGGCGACTTCAGCGCGGGCGGGCAGCCGGACGGCGGCTTCACCGTCCGGGTCCGCATACCCGCCGGGAGCCCCTCGTGACCGAGCCGATCCGTGTCCTGATCTGCGACGACCAGGTACTGATCCGCACCGGGCTCGCGACGATCATCGACGCCCAGCCCGACCTGGAGGTCGCCGGCGAGTGCGGGGACGGACGGACCGCGGTCGACCTCGCCGGGAGACTGCGCCCGGACGTCGTCGTCATGGACATCCGCATGCCGGTGCTCGACGGCATCGCGGCCACCCGGCTGCTGGCCGGGGCCGGCGTGGAGCACCCCGTCAAGGTGCTCGTGGTGACGACGTTCAACCTGGACGAGTACGTCTACGAGGCGCTGCGCGCGGGCGCCAGCGGCTTCCTCCTCAAGGACGCCCCGCCGGACCGGCTGCTCCAGGGCATCAGGACCGTGGCGGCGGGGGCAGCCCTCCTGGACCCCGAGGTGACGCGCCAGCTGGTGGGCCGGTACGCCGCCCGGATCCGCCCCACCGACGACAACAGCGCCGGCATCCCGCTGACCCCGCGCGAACTGGAGGTCCTGCGCCTCATCGCGGACGGCCTCTCCAACAACGAGATCGCCGCGTCCCTCGTGATCAGCCGGGAGACGGTCAAGACCTTCGTCTCACGCATCCTCACCAAGCTCGGGCTCCGCGACCGCGTCCAGGCGGTCGTCTACGCCTACCGCCAGGGCCTCGTGTCCTGAACCGTCGGACTCCACGCTCGACGGACGACCCCGCGTGAACGCGCACCACACGACCTTGCCGGGATCCCGCTCTCGCACACCCCACCGATCGGCGAGCGCGTCGACGAGCAGCAGCCCACGCCCCGACTCACCGTCCGGCCGCCCCACCGCAGGCACCCCGCCCCCGCTGTCGTGCACCTCCACGGACAGCGCGCATCCCTCCGCCTCCAGCCTCAGCCGGACCAGATACCCGCGCCCCGGCGGCACCCCGTGCAGCAGCGCGTTCGTCGCCAGCTCACTCACGCACACCAGCACGTCGTCGAGCCGCGCCCCGAACCCCCAGTCGGTCACGGCCTCGCGCGTGAACTCCCGTACCGCAGCAACCGAGCGGCGTTCACGCCGGCAGAAGCGCTCACGGAACAGCGAGAGTTGCATCGTCTCGTTCATGAGACGAGCGTCACTCTCTGTGCCTATCGTTCAGCAGTGGGTGAGCACGTACAGATCTCCTGTACGGGTCGCCGACGCGTGAAGTACACACCAGGGCGGGGAGGCCGCACCGTATGCACCCCAGGAATCGGCAGCGCAGGAACGCGTCCGCCATGAAGCTCGTCGGCAAGCTGGTCGGCCTGTTCCGCGTCACGGCGGACCTGACCCAGGCCCAGCTCGCGGACCGGGCAGCCGTACAGGTGGAGACGATCGCCTCCATCGAACAGGGCCGCCGCACACTCCTCCCCGACCTGGCGCGACGCCTGGACGTACTGCTGGACACGAAGGGGGCACTGGAGACGGCGGTGGACAACATGCCGGAGGTGGACCTGATCCCCGCGTGGGCGGAGCAGTACATGGATCTGGAGCGGGAGGCGTTGGCGCTGTCCTGGTTCGAGAACCAGGTACTGCCGGGGCTGCTCCAGACGGAGAGCTACGCGCGGGCGGTGTTCCGCAGCAAGGTTCCGGTGATCAGCAAAGACGAGATCGAAGCACAGGTCTTGGCGCGCACCGACCGTCAAGGCATCCTGCACCGCACCGTGCCGCCGACCATCAGCTTCATCGTTTCCGAGGCCATCCTTCGGGACCGCCTCGGTGGTGATGAGGTGCATGCGGATACGCTCCGCCACCTGCGCACCTGCACCTCTCTGCCGGGCATCACACTCCAGGTGATGCCCCTCGGCCGCCAGACTCACGCGGCGCTCGACGGCCCGTTCATCCTGCTCGAAACACCGGACTACCAACATCTCGGCTACACGGAAACCCAGCGCGGCAGCCAACTGGTCGCCGACCCGGATGAGGTCAGCATCCTGGCGCAGAAGTATGCGATGCTGCGAACGCAGGCTCTGAACATCGAGGACACGAAAGGCCTGCTGGACCGGCTGCTAGGAGAGCTATGAGCACCGCACTTGAGTGGTTCAAGTCCAGCTACAGCAGCGACGAGGGCGGGGCCTGCCTCGAAGTCGCCTACAACTGGCGCAAGTCGAGCTACAGCGGCAGCGAAGGCGGGGCCTGCCTCGAAGTCGCCACGCACCCCACCGCCGTCCACGTCCGCGACTCCAAGAACCCCGAAGGCCCCACCTTCACCGTCGCTCCCACCGCCTGGTCGGCCTTCGCCGCGTTCGCGGCCGGCAGCTGACCGGACGGGCAAGGCGTTCAGGGCGCTTTGAGCAGATCGCGAAGCTCGGCGACGTAGGCACGCACGTCCCGTTCCGCAGGCAGTTCGACAGGGACGTCCGGTGCCCCCTCACCCGGCTCCCGACAGGCACCACAGAGGCCATCAGGAAGGGCCTCGGCGCGTCCGGGCACACCGCACTTGGTGCACTCCATCATCACCCGCCGTACCGGCGTACCCGGTGCGGGCGGCACCGGGGCGGTGGGCAGCTGGGGCGGGATCTTGTCCGTGAGGCGGCGGCGGACAAGGCCGACCGGTGAGCCGACCCCGGCGGGAAGCCCGGCGACAAGCGCCCGGACGAGGTAGTCGGCGTCCACTCCCCGCGTGAACCACTCGGCGGCCAGCGGCTCCAGGACCGCACAGTCGGCGGCGGAGAGCGCCAGCCGGGCATCAGCACGGCCGAGCTGCGCCAAGGCCGCGTACGCGGGTGAGTGCCCTTCGGGGACCGGCTCCCGCTCCCGCGCCCTCTGCTCGGGCACGACCGGGGCTGCGGCAGGGGCCACAGGGGCAACGACCGCCACGGGCCCGGGCGCGGCCGCCCGCTGGACCTCGGCAGCCATCAGCGCGCCCCACCACTCGTTGTCGCGGGCCGTGCGGGACCAGAACGTGCGGAAGACCCAGCGCACTTGGCCGCCCTCACCGGTCACCAGGCAGCGCACACGGCGCAGATACCCGGCGACGGACAGGGCCTTGAGGGCCGAGCCGACCGCCTGCTGACCGTAGAGCGGCAACTGCTTCGCCAGCCCTTTGACGTCCATCGCCGCGCCCTCGGGAAGCCGGTCGATGAACCCGGCGATGTTCCGCTCCCGCAGCGGTAGCAGCATGAAGTCGTCGGCGCAGCGCGGCCGTTGGTCCGGCGCGGATCGCTTGCCGTAGCCGGGACTGGCCATCGGATACGGGCGCGAGGAGGTGGGAGTGCTCGGGGCGGAGCTAAGGTGCTGGATAGCCACGGGATCGCTCTTTCGATCTTGCGGTGAGACCCCGGCCTGGTGTTGCTAGCACCGTGTCGGGGTCGTTCTGTTTCCGCACCGTAAGCAGTCGCGACACTCCGCTGCAAGTTGGTCACGATTAGTCATACTTGCTGGCCGTGACGGGTCAGGGAGGTCGGGGAGGTTCACCCGAACCCTCTTCTCCCTACCGGGCAAAGAAGGCGCTCGAATCCCGAAGCCCGCATCCCGCCGCCCGGATCCCGAAGCTCAAGCACCGGGCCCGCGCCTCCCGGAACGTCCCCCGGGAGAGTGATCGCACCCCTCCCGAAGCTCGCCCCTCGAACCCCGGTGCCCGAAACCCGAGCTTCGGGCACCGGGGCTCACGCCATCGCCTCCGCCAGGTCCTCCGCCTGCTTCAAGACCCGCTCGATCGCCGCCGACTGCTTGTCCGGCGGGTATCCGTGCTTACGCAGGAGCCGGAGCACCCGGGCCATGATCCGGTCCCTGGCCTGCTCCTTCAGCTTCCAGTCGACGGTGACGTCCTTGCGGATCTGCTCGTACAGCTCGTGCGCGATCCGCGCGAGAGCCGAGTCCTCCATCTGCTCGACCGCGGAAGGATCGGCGGCCAGGGCGTCGTAGAAGGCCAACTCGTCCTCCGTCAGCCCGAGCGTCTCGGCCCGGCCCCGGTCGGCGGACACCTCCTGTGCCAGCTCGATGAGGAACTTCATGAACTCGGCGGCGGTCAGGAGCCCGTTCGTGTACCGGTTCATCGCGGCCCGCACCCGGCTCGTGAAGCTCTCCTGCCGCGTCAGGTTGCGAGGATGGGCGTCCCGGATCTCCTTGAGCAACGCCCGCCGCAGCGCCTCGATAGCCAGGTTCGGATGCCTGGACGCCTGGAGCTTCCGCAGGAGTGACTCGTCCAGATGGGACAGGTCCGGTTTGGTCAGGCCGGCGGCGTCGTAGATGTCCACGACACCGTCGGCGGCGATGACCGAGGCGTGGAGCTGCGCGATGAGCGGCTCCACGTCCGCCGCTGTGGCCGTGTCCTGCTCCTGCCGCTCGTCGGCCGTGTACTTCTCCCGCGACTTCCGCACGGACTCGAAGAACCGGATGTCGGGCAGCAGATCCTGCACTCGCTGATCGGTCGGGCAGAGAGAGAAAGCCTGGCGGATCAGACCTGAGTGATACATGAACCGCTGCTTGCGGGGGGCCTGCTCGGGTTCCAGCCCTGGCTCCGGCGTGATCAGGAACTCCAGAACCCCGGCCAAGGCCTCCTGGTAGGAGGCAGCTGGAACGACCGCTTCCAAAAGCTCTCTATGCGGCGAAAGCGGGCCACGACTCGTCGTGCCCCGCTCCCAGACCCTCCGCGAGGCTCAGTGCCCGAGCTTCCGCGCGACCTCCGTCGCCCAGTACGTCAGGATCATCTGCGCGCCCGCGCGCCGGATGCCCGTCAGGCTCTCCAGGATCGCCGCGTCCCGGTCGATCCAGCCCTTCTCCGCGGCGGCCTCGATCATGGCGTACTCACCACTGATCTGGTACGCCGCGACCGGCACGTCCACCGCGTCGGCGACCCTGGCGAGGACGTCCAGGTACGGGCCGGCCGGCTTGACCATGACCATGTCGGCGCCCTCCGCCAGGTCCAGCGCCAGCTCACGCATCGACTCGCGGACGTTGGCCGGGTCCTGCTGGTACGTCTTGCGGTCGCCCTGGAGCGAGGAGCCGACGGCCTCGCGGAAGGGGCCGTAGAAGGCGGACGAGTACTTCACGGTGTAGGCGAGGATCGACACGTCCTCGTGGCCCGTCTGGTCCAGCGCGTCACGGATCACTCCGACCTGGCCGTCCATCATGCCGCTGGGGCCCACCATGTGCGCGCCCGCGTCCGCCTGCACCTGGGCCATCTCGGCGTACCGCTCCAGGGTGGCGTCGTTGTCGATGCGGCCGTCCTCGGTCAGCACCCCGCAGTGACCGTGGTCGGTGTACTCGTCCAGACAGAGGTCCGACATGACCACGAGGTCGTCACCGACCTCCTCCCGCACCGCCCGCAGACCCGCCTGGAGGATGCCCTCCGGGTCGGTGCCCGCCGTGCCCCGGGCGTCCTTCTTCCCGTCCAGCGGGACACCGAAGAGCATGATCCCCGAGACGCCCGCCGCGACCGCCTCGACGGCGGCCTTCCGCAGCGTGTCCAGGGTGTGCTGCTGGACCCCCGGCATGGCCGAGATGGCGACGGGCGCGTCGATGCCCTCACGCACGAACGCCGGCAGGATCAGGTTCGCCGGGGCGAGCCGGGTCTCGGCGACCATGCGCCGCATGACGGGGGTCGTCCGCAGCCGGCGGGGCCGCGAGCCGGGAAAGTTTCCGTAATCGGTCATCCTTCGAGACTAGACCCGCACACATCACCGGTTTACCGACAACCCAGCCGGAAAAAAGGGCCGCCGTCGGGGAGGCGGCCCGGAGGCGGCGCCTCCACCCGGCGTCACCGCTCTCCGCCCGCCCCGCCCGTCAGGATCGCGCCCGCGACGACCTCGAAGAGCCGTCCGGCGCGCGGCGCGAGGGAGGCCTGGTCGCCGAGCCAGGCGAGCATCGCCACCAGCCCGAACAGATCGGCGCCGTCGATGTCCTCCCGCGCCACGCCCGCCGCCTGGGCGCGGGCGAGGAGCCGCGCACCGGCCGCGCGCAGGGTGACGCAGGAGGCGTGCAGCGCGGAGTCGGGGTCCTCGATGGCGGCCGCCATGAGCACGGTCACCCCCCGGTACTCGGTCGTCCACGCGACGCAGTCACGCAGCCACGAGACGAGCGCGTCCCCGGGCGAGCCGGACGCCTCCAGCCCCTCGGCCCGCGCCGTCAGCTCGTCGAAGCTCGTACGGAGCAGGGCGTCGAGCAGCGCCTCGCGCGTCGGGAAGTGGCGCAGCAGCGTCGCGAGTCCGACGTCGGCCCGGCGCGCGATGTCGCGCAGGGACACCTCGACGCCCTGCTCGGCTATGGCGGTGCCCGCTACGGCGAGCACGTGATCGCGGTTCTTCCTGGCGTCCGCCCGCATCCGTCCCTGCCCCCTTGACTATCCGGATCAGTGGTCCATATATTTGGATCAGTGATCCACTTATATGGATCGCTGATCCGAATCAGCCTATCCCGCAGCGCGGGCAGGAGAAGAACGATGCCGACACACACGATGAGGGCGATCCGCCTCCATGAGCACGGCGGCCCCGAGGTCCTGCGCCAGGACGAGGTACCGGTCCCCGAGCCGGGCCCGGGCGAGGTGCTCGTCCGCGTCCACGCGGTCGGCGTCAACCCCCCTGACCGGTACCTGCGCGACGGGATGGCCGACCTGCCCCCGGAGACGAGGCCGGAGTTCACCCTGCCCGTGATCCCGGGGACGGACGTGTCGGGCGTCGTCGAGGCCGTCGCCCCGGACGTGGACGGCTTCTCCCCCGGGGACGAGGTCTTCGGCCTCCTCCGCTTCCCGAGCTTCGACGGCGGCGCCTACGCCGAGTACGTGGCCGCGCCCGCCTCGGACCTGGCGCTCAAGCCGGCCGGCATCGACCACGTGCACGCGGCCGGGGCGCCCATGGCCGGGCTCACCGCGTGGCAGTTCCTGATCGAGCTCGGACACGACCACCCCTCCCCCTTCCAGGCCGCCGAGCACCGCCCGGTACCACTCGGCGAGGGCGTGCGGGTCCTCGTCAACGGCGCTGCGGGCGGCGTGGGGCACTTCGCGGTGCAACTGGCGAAATGGAAGGGCGCGCACGTCATCGCGGTGGCGTCGGGGACGCACGAATCGTTCCTGCGCGAGCTCGGGGCCGACGAGTTCATCGACTACACCAGGAACCGCCCCGAGGACCTCGTACGCGGCGCCGACCTGGTGCTCGACGCCGTCGGCGGCCCCGGCAGCAGGCGCTTCCTGCGCACGCTCAAGCGCGGCGGGTCCCAGTTCCCCGTGTTCTTCGGCGAGTTCGACGACCAGGAGAACACGGAGCTGGGCGTCACGGTCACGGGCACCCAGGTCCGTTCGAACGGCGCGCAGCTCGCCGAGCTGGGGCGCCTGCTCGACACAGGCACGGTCCGCGTCGCGATCGACAGCACGTTCGCGCTCGCGGACGCCCGGGCGGCACACGAACGCGCCGCCCAGGGCCACGTCCAGGGCAAGATCGTGCTCACCGTCCCCCGGTGACGGGCCCGGCCGCCCCCGCACCGCCCCGCACGGACGCGGCCGGGACCGCCTGACCCCGGCGGCCCGGCACCCACGACGGGAGCCTTCCGCGGCGGCCCGCACCCGCCCGGCCCCGGGCGCCTAGGGTGGGGGCAGGACGACGCCCTGAACCGCACCCCGGGGGGGACCGCGGAAGGCCGGGCAGTGGGGGGAACGACATGACCGAGGACCACGCGGGCCGCATACGCCGCACCGCGTCCAAACGCGCCGCGGCCGCGGCACTCGTCGCCGCGGTGGCCGTGCTCGGCCCCGGCCTGGGAACCGGAGTGCCCTGGTGGCTGGTGCTGACTCTCGCCGTACCGGCAGCGGCCCTCGCGGGCTGGGCCGGATCACGCATCGGCCGGATGGACGCCATCCGTGACAACGAGCTGGACCCCGGCGAACAGGTGCTCGGCACCTACGCGGTACGGCCCCCGTACACCGAGCACACCCCGCCCTCGCCCCACGAAGGCCCGCAGTACCACCTGCGGGTCACGGACCGCGGGCTCCAGATGTGGGAACGCGCCGAGCTGCTGTGGAAACACCCCTGGCCGGAACTGCGGGTCATCACCGACGGCCCGCGGCTCCGCATCCACCACCAGGGACAGGAGGCCGGGAACATGCTGCTGGAACAGCCCGGCGCGGCCCAGGCCGTCCAGCTGACCGCCCGGCGCCGGGGCGCCGCCTGACGGAGACCCGTCCGGCGTCACCACCGGGAACGACCGCGGGCCCGGCCGCTCCGTGAAGGAGTGGCCGGGCCCGCACACGCGTCGTCCGCCTCAGGTGGTCGTCCGGCGCCGCCGCGCACCGGGGCGCCGCTCGCTCGGCCGGGTCACCGGGTCACCGGCCTCCTTGGCCGCGTCCCGGCGCTGCGCACCGAAGTCCGCCAGCGCCTGGGCCAGCTTGTGGACCGAAGGCTCCGGGGACAGGACGTCGACCCGCAGGCCGTGCTCCTCCGCGGTCTTCGCCGTGGCCGGGCCGATGCACGCGATCACCGTCACGTTGTGCGGCTTGCCCGCGATACCGACCAGGTTGCGGACCGTCGAGGACGAGGTGAAGAGCACCGCGTCGAAACCGCCGCCCTTGATCGCCTCCCGGGTCTCGGCCGGCGGCGGCGAGGCACGGACCGTGCGGTACGCGGTGACGTCGTCGACCTCCCAGCCCAGCTCGATGAGTCCGGCCACCAGGGTCTCGGTGGCGATGTCCGCGCGCGGCAGGAACACCCGGTCGATCGGGTCGAAGACCGGGTCGTACGGCGGCCAGTCCTCCAGCAGACCGGCGGCCGACTGCTCACCGGACGGCATCAGGTCCGGCTTCACACCGAAGTCGACCAGTGCGGCACCGGTCTGCTCACCGACGGCCGCGACCTTGATCCCGGCGAAGGCACGGGCGTCGAGCCCGTACTCCTCGAACTTCTCCCGCACGGCCTTCACCGCGTTCACCGAGGTGAAGGCGATCCACTCGTAGCGGCCCGTGACCAGGCCCTTGACCGCGCGCTCCATCTGCTGGGGCGTACGCGGCGGCTCGACGGCGATCGTCGGGACCTCGTGCGGCACCGCACCGTAGGAACGCAGTTGGTCGGAGAGCGACGCCGCCTGCTCCTTCGTACGCGGCACGAGCACCTTCCAGCCGAACAGCGGCTTGGACTCGAACCACGCGAGCTGGTCGCGCTGGGCGGCTGAGCTGCGCTCCCCGACCACGGCTATGACGGGCCGGTGCCCGTCCGGCGACGGGAGGACCTTGGCCTGCTTCAGGACCTGGGCGATCGTCCCGAGGGTCGCCGTCCAGGTGCGCTGGCGGGTGGTCGTCCCCGCGATCGTGACCGTGAGCGGGGTGTCGGGCTTGCGCCCGGCCGAGACCAGCTCACCCGCGGCAGCGGCGACCGCGTCGAGCGACGTGGACACGACGGCCGTCGCATCGCTCGCACCGACCTCGGACCAGCAGCGGTCCGAAGCCGTACGGGCGTCCACGAAGCGGACGTCGGCGCCCTGCGCGTCGCGCAGCGGCACACCGGCGTACGCGGGTACACCGACCGCGTTGGCGATGCCGGGCACAACCTCGAAAGGCACACCCGCGGCGGCGCAGGCGAGCATCTCGGCACCCGTGTCGCCGTCCAGGCCGGGGTCGCCCGTGACGGCACGCACCACCCGCCTGCCGCCCTTCGCGGCCTCCATGACAAGATTGGCGGCATCCCTGAGGACGGGTACTCCAGCAGGTGTTGACGCCATGTCAACAACCGTCATCTCAGGCGTGCTTACCCCTGCCCGCGCATGGCAGCGAACGACGTCGAGGACGTCCGGCTCCGCTACAAGGACGTCCGCGCTCGCAAGCGCTTCGACCGCGCGCAGCGTCAGCAGTCCCGGGTCGCCGGGACCGGCGCCGAGGAAGGTGACATGCCCTGAGGACAGGACAGGGAAGTCGGATACGACAGGGCCGGTGGGGCTCAAAGTGCTCGCTCCCCCATAAGACCGGCCGCACCCTTGGCGAGCATCTCGGACGCGAGCTCGCGACCGAGGGCCGCCGCGTCGTCGTGCGACGTGGGGACGGGACCGGTGATGGACAGCTGCACCAGGGAAGTACCGTCGGTCGAACCGACGACACCGCGCAGGCGCAGTTCGTTGACAACCTGCCCGTCGGCCAGGAGATCGGCCAGCGCACCCACAGGTGCGGAACAGCCGGCCTCCAGGGCGTTGAGCAGGGCGCGCTCGGCGGTCACGGCGACCCGGGTGTACGGGTCGTCGAGCTCGGCGAGGGCTGCGGCGAGGTCCGCGCTGCTTTCAGCGCATTCGATCGCCAGTGCTCCCTGGCCGGGAGCGGGCAGGACGGTGTCCACCGGCAGGAAGCCGGTGACCTCGTCCGTGCGTCCGAGGCGGCTGAGCCCGGCGGCGGCGAGAACCACCGCGTCCAGCTCCCCGCTCCGTACAAAACCGATGCGCGTATCGACGTTGCCGCGGATCGCGACGGTCTCTATCTCGAGGCCGTGCGAGCGGGCGTACGCGTTGAGCTGCGCCATGCGGCGCGGCGAACCGGTGCCGATGCGGGCACCGGGCGGAAGCTGCTCGAAGGTCAGCCCGTCCCGCGCCACCAGCGCGTCGCGCGGGTCCTCGCGCGGCGGCACGGCGGCCAGGACGAGGCCCTCGGGCTGCGTGGTCGGCAGGTCCTTGAGCGAGTGGACGGCGAAGTCCACCTCACCGCTCAGCACCGCTTCACGCAGGGCCGCGACGAACACACCGGTCCCGCCGATCTGCGCGAGGTGCTCCCGGGAGACGTCCCCGTACGTGGTGATCTCGACGAGCTCGACGGCACGCCCGGTCACCTCGCGGACCGCATCGGCCACCATGCCGGACTGCGCCATGGCGAGCTTGCTGCGCCGGGTGCCTAGCCGGAGCGGTGTGGTGGTCTCCCCGCCCAGGGGTGAGTTGTCGGTCATGACCGCCCTCTATTCGGGTCGTTCAGGTCTGCCCGGGAGACGGCGGCCACCGTCAGCGGGTCGAGGTCGAAGAGTTCCCGCAGCGCATCGGCGTACCCGGCGCCGCCGGGCTCGCTGGCGAGCTGCTTGACCCGCACGGTGGGCGCGTGCAGGAGCTTGTCGACGACGCGGCGCACGGTCTGCGTGATCTCGGCGCGCTGCTTCTCGTCGAGGTCGGGGAGGCGCCCGTCGAGCCGCGCGATCTCGCCGGCCACCACATCGGCGGCCATCGTGCGCAGGGCGACGACGGTCGGGGTGATGTGGGCGGCGCGCTGCGCGGCCCCGAAGGCGGCGACCTCGTCGGCGACGATGGTGCGCACCTGGTCCACATCGGCGGCCATCGGGGCGTCCGCGGACGCCTCGGCGAGCGACTCGATGTCGACGAGGCGCACACCGGCGACGCGGTGGGCCGCTCCGTCGATGTCACGCGGCATCGCGAGGTCGAGCAGGTGGAGCCGGGCGGGACCGGTGCCGGCCGGACGCGCGGGCACCCGGCGTACGGCCCGGGCCTGCGCGGCCGTGGTGGCCGTGCCGTTCTCCACCCACGCCGCGTGCTGGTCCAGCGCGTCGGGTGCGGGGGCGGCGGGGGCCGTCGGTGCCTGCTCCGCGGTGTCGAAATCGACGCCGAGCGCGGCGGCGACCGCCTCCGCGGTCAGGACGAGACCCGTCGCGCCGGTGCAGGACACGACGACGTCGGCACGTGTCAGTTCGTCCGCGACCTCGCCCATCCCGACGGCGCGCGCCGCCGGGACACCGGTCTGGCCGAGGATCTCGACGAGCCGGTCGGCCCGCGCCCGGGTCCGGTTGGCGACGACGATCTCCTCGACGCCCGCGCGGGCCAGGGTGGCGGCGGCGAGCGAGGACATCGAGCCCGCGCCGATCACCAGCGCGCGCTTCCCGGCCGCCCAGCCCGCGACCTCGGCACCGTCGGCGAGCTGTTCGAGGCCGAAGGTGACGAGCGACTGCCCGGCCCGGTCGATGCCGGTCTCGCTGTGGGCGCGCTTGCCGACCCGCAGGGCCTGCTGGAAGAGGTCGTTCAGCAGCCGGCCCGCGGTGTGGAGCTCCTGCCCCAGCGCCAGACCGTCCTTGATCTGGCCGAGGATCTGGCCCTCGCCCACCACCATCGAGTCCAGCCCGCACGCCACCGAGAAGAGGTGGTGGACGGCACGGTCCTCGTAGTGCACGTAGAGATAAGGGGTGAGCTCGTCCAGCCCGACCCCGCTGTGCTGCGCGAGCAGGGTGGACAGCTCGGCGACACCCGCGTGGAACTTGTCCACGTCCGCGTACAGCTCGATGCGGTTGCAGGTGGCCAGGACGGCGGCCTCGGTCGCGGGTTCCGCGGCGAGGGTGTCCTGAAGCAGCTTCGTCCGGGCCTCGGCCGCCAGCGACGCCCGCTCCAGCACGGAGACGGGGGCGCTGCGGTGGCTCAGCCCCACGACCAGGAGACTCATGCCGGCATCACGGCGGGCATGTCCCCGTCAGGTCCCTTCCGGCCGGCGGGGTTGGCGCGCATCGGCGGCGCCTCGTCCTCGTCGGCGTCCACGGCCGCCCTGCCGTCGGCGGCGGCCTCCTCGCCGGCCTTGCGCTGCTCGTGGAAGGCGAGGATCTGCAGCTCGATCGAGAGGTCGACCTTGCGCACGTCGACGCCCTCGGGCACGGAGAGCACCGTCGGAGCGAAGTTCAGGATGGAGGTCACACCCGCGGCGACGAGCCGGTCGCAGACCTGCTGGGCCGCGCCGGGCGGAGTGGTGATCACGCCGATGGACACACCGTTGTCGCTGATGATCCGGTCCAGCTCATCGGTGTGCTGGACGGCGATCCCGGCCACCGGCGTACCCGCCATGGCGGGGTCGGCGTCGATCAGTGCCGCGACCCGGAAACCACGGGAGGCGAACCCGCCGTAGTTGGCGAGGGCCGCGCCGAGGTTACCGATGCCGACGATCGCGACCGGCCAGTCCTGGGTGAGCCCGAGTTCACGGGAGATCTGGTAGACGAGATACTCGACGTCGTACCCGACACCGCGCGTGCCGTAGGAGCCCAGGTAGCTGAAGTCCTTGCGCAGCTTGGCGGAGTTGACCCCCGCCGCCGCGGCGAGTTCCTCGGAGGAAACCGTGGGTACCGAGCGCTCGGAGAGCGCTGTCAGTGCGCGGAGATACAGCGGAAGCCGGGCGACGGTGGCCTCGGGAATTCCTCGGCTACGGGTCGCCGGTCGGTGAGTTCGGCCAGTTGCCACGGTGCTCCTGCGGGATGAGCGGGGCTGCAGGCGGCCGTATGTCCTATGACCGCCCCGTCGACAGCAGGCTATGTCTTTGTGAACGCGTGCACAAAGATAGTGTCCGTTTTGTCTGGTCAAAGTGACCGGGGTCACGCATATTCCCGGCACCATCCCGGAACCGGGGACGCCATCAGCCCGTTGCAGGCCCGAAGGGGGCAAGACGGTACACACTCCTCATGTCCACGCCCCCGAGACCACTCAAAACGCCCATGATGTTAACCGGGTTTCATCACGGAAGCCCCCTCACGTACGCAGAGCCGTGCGCAGCCGCGCCGGGTCCACCCGCCAGAAGGTGTGCTGCTCGCCGTCGATCAGGACCACCGGGATCTGCTCCCAGTACTCCGCGTGCAGCGCCTCGTCCTGGGTGATGTCCCTCTCCACCCAGGTCGCCCCGGTCTCCTCGCAGACCGCGCCGACCACCGCCCGCGCGTCGTCGCAGAGGTGGCACCCCGGCTTCCCCACGAGGGTCACCACCCGGTCCGCGGGCTTCTTCTTCGTACGACGCAGCAGAGCACTCATACCTTCATTCTGCGCCTCCCGCCGGACCCGGCCGGGCCGCGCCGGGGCACGGGATCACCCGTTTAACGCCCCGGTTCCGGAGAGTTCACACCGCCGCATCCCGCCGGGTCGGGAACGGACGGGCACAGTGGCTATGCTCACGACATGGCCGCACTTGGATGGCTCACCCCCCGCAGGCGCCCCGCCACGGCACGCAGCGTGCTGGCAGGCGAGGCCGCAGCCGAGGCCGCGCGGAAGTCGGCACTTCCGGCCGGCGCCGAAGAACTGCCGACCGCCCCCGAGGAAGAGGGGGAGCCCCCCTTCCCGGTGGCCGGGGACACCCGGGCCGCCGCCTTCTTCGACCTCGACAACACCGTCATGCAGGGCGCCGCGATCTTCCACTTCGGCCGCGGCCTGTACAAGCGGAAGTTCTTCCAGCGCCGCGAACTGACCCGGTTCGCCTGGCAGCAGGCCTGGTTCAGGCTGGCCGGCGTCGAGGACCCGGAGCACATGCAGGACGCCCGCGACAGCGCCCTGTCCATCGTCAAGGGCCACCGGGTCTCCGAGCTGATGTCCATCGGCGAGGAGATCTACGACGAATACATGGCCGACCGCATCTGGCCCGGCACCCGCGCTCTCGCCCAGGCCCACCTCGACGCGGGCCAGAAGGTCTGGCTGGTCACCGCCGCCCCGGTGGAGACCGCCACGATCATCGCCCGCCGCCTGGGCCTCACCGGCGCCCTGGGCACGGTCGCCGAGTCCGTCGACGGCGTCTACACCGGCCGGCTGGTCGGCGAACCCCTGCACGGCCCGGCGAAGGCCGAGGCCGTCCGGGCGCTGGCGGCGGCCGAGGGCCTGGACCTGGAGCGCTGCGCGGCCTACAGCGACTCGCACAACGACATCCCGATGCTCTCCCTGGTCGGGCACCCCTACGCGATCAACCCGGACTCCAAACTGCGCAAGCACGCCCGCTCGCTGGACTGGCGGCTGCGCGACTACCGCACCGGCCGCAAGGCGGCCAAGGTCGGCATCCCCGCCGCGGCGGGCGTCGGCGCCCTCGCCGGGGGCACCGCCGCCGCCGTGGCGCTCCACCGCCGCCGCCGCTGACCCGGGGGCCCGCGACCCCGCCCACGCGCGACGAAGGCTCCGTACGGCACCTCCGTACGGAGCCTTCGCGCGCACGGAAGCGGCACGCCCGGGGACGTACACCCAATCGAGAGCGGAACACCGGGCGGGGACACCCATCGCCCCGGCCAGTCGCGTTGCGTCCGGGCGACCACAACCCGTTGCCGCCGTAGGCAGATCGCGAAGCCATTCGATCAATAACTGGTCACGATGTGCCACTTGAACCGTCACTTAGAGGTTACGGAAGCGACGTAACCGGTGATTTGAGCAACTGGGTGTAGCACCGCCTGTACGAAGCGTTATTCTCCTCAGACGCACAAAGAACCCGCCACCCGCTACCACGAGTGACGGTTTTCGAACTGCACGTGATGGAAGCTCTGCCTCTGGGAGTCCCGTGTACCCACACGTCGGGGTTGACACCTCGGGCCTGGCTACGCTGCGCGCAACGGTCCTCGACCTCTTGCGCGGCTTCGTCCCCACCGCGTACGCCGTCCCCCAATTCGCCACCCCTGTACCTGCCGGCCCTTGCTACGCCCTGGCCGAACGCAGCGCGGCCGTCGGAAGACGCACCACCCGCGGCGCCGCGACCGCGACCGCACCCGCCGTCCGCCGGCCCACGGCCGACAGCGACAGTGCGCGCATGATGGACCTCGTCGAGCGCGCACAGGCCGGCGAGGCCGACGCCTTCGGGCGCCTGTACGACCAGTACAGCGACACCGTGTACCGGTACATCTACTACCGCGTGGGAGGCAAGGCGACGGCGGAGGACCTCACCAGCGAGACCTTCCTGCGCGCACTGCGCCGCATCTCCACCTTCACCTGGCAGGGCCGTGACTTCGGCGCCTGGCTGGTCACGATCGCTCGCAACCTGGTCGCCGACCACTTCAAATCCAGTCGTTTCCGACTGGAAGTGACCACCGGCGAAATGCTCGACGCCAACGAGGTCGCGCGGAGCCCCGAGGACTCCGTCCTGGAGTCCCTCTCCAACGCCGCACTCCTGCAAGCCGTACGCCGGCTCAACCCGCAGCAGCAGGAGTGCGTGACCCTGAGATTCCTCCAGGGCCTCTCGGTCGCCGAGACCGCCCGGGTCATGGGGAAGAACGAGGGTGCGATCAAGACCTTGCAGTACCGGGCCGTGCGCACGCTCGCGCGACTCCTGCCGGACGACGCCCGCTGACGTCACCATCCGTGACGTGTCCGTGACACACCGATCGGATCATCCTCAGTCCGTAACCCAACTGCCGCGCCACTCGTTGTGCCGGATGCAGGCCCCCTGTCGCCGCACCAGACCGTTTCCACTCGCTCGATCGTGTGGAAACGTCTCCGGTGGGCAACCTTCCGGACCCTCAGGGGAGTCGACCGTCATGACGAGAGGAGGTGCCGCCAGTGATCGCAAACGTTTCGGCACACCGGCGGGCGAACGCCTTCGCCCAGGCCCTGGAGGAACAGTCCCCCCAGGGTGCGGCGGCCGTACAGCCCGAGGACCCGGCCGAACCGGCCGACCACGGAAAGCTGTTGGCCCTGGCGAACGGCCTCGGTGAACTACCGGAGCCGCAATTCGATCCCGAGGTCAAAGTGGTGCAACGAGCCCAGCTCGTCGCCGCCATGGAGACCATGTTCGCCGAAGGCGGTGCGTCCACGGGCCCTACGGTGCCCGAACAGCGGAACAAGGGAGCCCACCGGGCCTCCCCGATCCGGAGGCTGCGTCCCCGCTCCCGCTGGGCGAAGGGCCTCACCGCGGGCGGGCTCACGGTCGGTGTGGCCGCGGGAGCATTCGGCGGAGTGGCCGCTGCCAGTTCCGACGCCCTGCCGGGTGACTCCCTCTACCCGCTCAAGCGGGGCATGGAGGACATCAGCCGCGGCATGGCGAACAACGACGCCGACCGGGGCGAGGCCTACCTCGACCAGGCGTCGACCCGCCTCAGCGAGGCCCGCCGGCTCATGGAGCGGGGCCGCTCGGGCCACATGGACCACGAGTCGATCGGCGAGGTGAGACGCGCGCTCAACGGCATGACGCACGACGCGACCGAGGGCCAGCGCCTGCTCCACTCCGCCTACGAGCGCGACGGCTCCATCGGCCCCATCCAGACGCTGGACTCCTTCTCCCGCTCGCACCGCGCGAGCTGGAGCAGCCTCCGCGACCGGCTGCCCGTCCAGCTGACCGACATCAGCGAGAAGGTCAGCTCCGTCTTCGAGGCCATGGACGAGGAAGTCGCACCCCTGAAGTCCCTGCTGCCCCCCACCCCGGGCACGGGACGGGACGCACCGCCCGCCGGTTCCGCACAGGAGGACCGGGACGGCTCGAACCCCGAGCACCGGGCCCCCTCCACCTCCGCGGCCCCGGACGACACCGAATCCAGCAGCAGCGCCCCGAAGCCCTCCGGCTCCGACAGCGGCCCGGCCGACGGGCTGCTCGGCGGAAACACCGGCGGCCTCCTGGAAGACCTCCCGACGGACGGCACCACCCCGTCGTCACCGGGCGGCACATCCGGCACGGCCCCCTCGCCCGACGTCACCCTGCCGCCGCTGCTCCCGGGCCTGCTGCCCGGCCTCGGCATCACGAGCGAGGACGTCCAGCCGTAGCCCCCGCACGGAGGGAGGGGCGGTCCGGACCGGACCGCCCCTCCCTCCTGACGTGAGCCGTGCGCGCCCCGCCGTCAGAAGAAGACCGACCGGCGCTGCACCAGCAGCTTGTAGAGCGTGTGCTGGATCTGCTCCCGCACCTGGTCCGTCAGGTTGAACATCAGCATCGGATCCTCCGCCGCCTCCGGCGGATACCCGTCCGTGGGGATCGGCTCCCCGAACTGGATGGTCCACTTCGTCGGCAGCGGCAGCGCGCCCAGCGGCCCCAGCCACGGGAACGTCGGCGTGATCGGGAAGTACGGGACCCCCAGGACCCGCGCCAGCGTCTTCGAGTTGCCGATCATCGGGTAGATCTCCTCCGCCCCCACGATCGAGCACGGCACGATCGGCACCCCGGCCCGCAGCGCCGTCGACACGAACCCGCCCCGCCCGAAGCGCTGGAGCTTGTACCGCTCGCCGAACGGCTTGCCCAGCCCCTTGAACCCCTCCGGCATCACCCCGACGACCTCACCGCTCTGCAGCAGCCGCTCCGCGTCCTCCGCGCACGCCAAGGTGTGGCCGGCCTTCCTCGCCAGCTCGTTGACCACGGGGAGCATGAAGACGAGATCGGCCGCGAGCAGCCGCAGGTGCCGCTCGGCCGGGTGGTTGTCGTGCACCGCGACCTGGAGCATCAGCCCGTCCAGCGGCAGCGTCCCGGAGTGGTTGGCCACGATGAGCGCCCCGCCGTCGGACGGGATGTTCTCGATGCCCTTGACCTCGACCCGGAAGTAGTTGTCCGCCAGCGGCCTCAGCACCGACATGAGGACCTGGTCGGTCAGCTCCTTGTCGTAGCCGAACTCGTCGACGTCGTAGTCGCCCGTGAGCCTGCGCCGCAGGAACGCGAGCCCGCCCGCGATCCGCCGGTCCCAGCCGCTCCCGGGCCCCTCTCCGCCGTCCTGGGAGGCACCGGCGGCCTCAGCGGCCCCTCCAGGCACCTGGCCGCCCGGCAGGGCGCTCACGGGCGCGGGACCGGCCGCACCGGACGCCTGCCCCCGGCCTCCGCCCGGCAGCACGCCTCTGCGCCGCCCCGCGCCGGAGCGCGAACGGTCGTCGTCGAAGGGAATGACCTTGGCGTCCGCCATCGTCGGTCGCGCTCCTCTACCTGGCGCCGTGCGTCGAATGTGTACCGGCGGCCAGCTTCCCGACCGCCCTGCCGACCCGCTCGGGAGGCAGCAGCCCCGGCCCCCGGCTCCGCGTGAACTCCGCGAACGTCCCGGCGGTGGTGAACCTCGGCCGGAACCCCAGCGTCTCGCGCATCTGCACCGTCGAGACCACCCTGCCGTGGGTGAGCAGTCTGATCTGCTCCGGCGAGAAGTCCGTCATGCCGATCGTACGGAGCGCCGTCCCCACCCAGGTGACCGCGGGCAGCAGCACGGGCACGGTCGGCCGCCCCAGCCGGCGCGCGCACTGCGAGAGCAGCAGCACACCGTCGCCGGCGATGTTGAACGTGCCGCTGTTCAGCGTCCCGCGCCGGGGTTCACGGGCGGCGATCTCCAGTACGTCGACGACGTCGTCCTCGTGGACGAACTGCAGCCTCGGGTCGTACCCGAGGACGGTCGGCAGGACCGGCAGCGTCAGGTAGTCCGCGAGCGGCGAGTCCGGCTCGGGCCCCAGGATGTTCGCGAACCGCAGCACGCACACGGCCACGTCCGGCCTGCGGCGCGCAAACCCGCGCACGTACCCCTCGACCTCCACCGCGTCCTTGGCGAAACCGCCGCTGGGCAGGGACTTGGGCGGCGTCGTCTCGGTGAAGACCGCGGGGTCGCGGGGGGCGGAGCCGTACACGTTTGTGCTGGACTTGACCACGAGCCGCCGCACGGACGGGGATTTCTGGCAGGCGCCCAGCAGTTGCATCGTGCCGATGACATTGGTCTCCTTGACCGTCGTCCGGCCGCCCGTGCCGAGCGCCTTCGCGGACACGTCCAGATGCACGACCGTGTCGACGGAATGCTCGGCGAGGACCCGGGCGATCGCCGACTGCCGGATGTCCGCCAGGACGAATTCCGCGTCGCCCAGCTGGTGCCCGGGGGCGACCGCGTCCACGGCGATCACCCGGTCCACACCGGGATCGCGCTGGACGCGCCGCACGAAACGGCCTCCCAGCTGCCGGGCCGCGCCTGTGACGAGCACGATCTTCCCCAAGATCAGCGCCTTCCGTCGATCGTTCACCGAGCGGGGTCTTCCCCTGGCCGTCACCGTAGTCGGTGGATGTTGCCCTGTGATGACCCCGGGCGGGCTTTACCGCACCATGGCGCGAATACCACCGGATCCGCCGCACGGGCATTGGCACAGGCACGGGCACGGGAAAAGCATCGGGGCCCTTCCGCCATGACGGCGGAAGGGCCCCGGACTCACGAACCGCGTTCGCTTACTTCTTGTTGCGACGCTGAACGCGCGTGCGCTTGAGCAGCTTGCGGTGCTTCTTCTTGGCCATCCGCTTGCGCCGCTTCTTGATAACAGAGCCCACGACTACCCTCGCTCACTTCTTCATCACTGGTGCGGGGCGTCTGGGCCCACACGACCTACGTCGGCCTAGCCTACCCGCCACCGGGTGAGGGACGTAATCCGAGGGCTCCGTCAGGCCGACTCCACCCCCACGAAGGACTCGCGAAGATACTCGTGAACCGCTTGCTCCGGGACCCGGAAGGACCTTCCCACCCTGATCGCCGGCAGATGACCGCTGTGCACCAAGCGGTACACGGTCATCTTCGACACCCTCATGACCGAGGCGACTTCCGCCACGGTCAGAAACTTGACCTCGTTGAGAGGCCTCTCGCTGTCAGCAGCCATGACCCACCTGTACCTTCCGCACGAGACGCGCACCGGCTTCCCCTCCGGTGACTCTTCGTCGTTGTGCGCTCACTCCCCAGGTTAGGGGCGGGTGATGCGAGTGGGGAAGAGGTGAGGCGATCGGCCGCCTACTGTGACAGAAACGCCCGATTGAGTACATACCGAGTCAGGGGCCGGTAGTAGTCCGCCCGTACACCGTCGTCGAGCGGGACGGCGACGGACACCCGCCCCTCCTCCTCGCCCACGAACAGCGCGGGGTCGTCCGTGTCCGCCAGCCCGATGGCCTCGATGCCCAGCTGACCTGCCCCGCAGACCCACCCGTGGTCCCCGACCACCAGCTCGGGCAGCACCCCCCAGGCCTTCACCGCCTCCTCCAGCACCACCCGGACCGGCAGCGGCGAGTGGGTGTGTGCGCCGGTGGCACTGCCCGGGACCCGCACGCCGGGTTCGCGCACCAGCGCGACACCTCGTACGTAGTCGAGGCTGTACGTGCGTACGCCGAACCGGGTCGTTATGTCGACACATCGGCCCTGCGCGGGGGTGAGCACCGCGCACCCCGCCGCCGACAAAGCGTCTGCCAGACCGGCGTAGAACCCGAGCAGCCGATGCGGATGCCCCGTGCCGAACAGCACCGGAGCCCGCCTCTCCACAGCGTCCGCGAGACACCGCGCGAACGCCTCCAGAGCGGCCAGGGTCCGCTCGGGGTCGATCACGTCCGTACCCGACACATGGTCAGGATCGTCCGACACCCCGCACTTGTCGGCCATCAGCCGCAGCAGGTCCCGTTCGCCCCACGCACGGTCCGGATCGAGTCCGAGCAGCATCCGGGGGTCCCTCGCGGCGAAAAGCCGGTAACTCCGCAGGCTGGTCTCCCGCGACGTGGCCACGGGCCCGGCGAGCCGGGCCGCCAGCAGATGAGCGCGCAGCGCTCCGGTGCTCAACACCCTCCCGATGCTCCCGCACCGCGACCGCGCCGGGGCCGGAACCCGGATACCGCCCCACCGTTGGCGTAACCGCGCCTCAGGCCAGCAGCCCCCGCAGCGGGAACGCCGACCGCCGGGTCGCCAGCACCGCCTGGTCCAGCCGGTCGGCGGGGTCGTACCCGTCCTCCCACGGCTGCCACGACGGCGTGCGCCCGTCGGTCATCCGGGCCGGGGCCGACTGCCGTGTACGGGCGTGGACCTCGTCCCGCCACGACGACGGGATCACCGACTCCGGGTCCACCGGCGCGTGGGCGGCGATCCCCACGAGATGGGTCCAGGACCTGGGCACCACGTCCACCACCGCGTAGCCTCCCCCGCCCAGGGCGACCCAGCGTCCCTCCTCCGCACAGGCGTGGGCCAGCTCATGACAGGCCGTCATGACGGCCCGCTGGGCGTCCAGCGACACCGCGAGATGTGCCAGCGGATCCTCGGCGTGCGTATCGGCCCCGTGCTGGGTCACCAGCACCTGCGGCCGGAAGTCCTCCAGCAGTTCCGGCACCACCGCGTGGAAGGCGCGCAGCCACCCGGCGTCGCCCGTCCCCGCCGGCAGGGCGACGTTCACCGCACCGCCCTCACCCGCCCCGGAGCCCGTCTCCTCCGGCCATCCCGTCTGCGGGAACAGCGTGCGCGGGTGCTCGTGCAGCGACACGGTCAGCACCCGGGGGTCCTCCCAGAACGCCGCCTGCACACCGTCCCCGTGGTGGACGTCCACATCGACGTACGCCACCCGCTCGGCGCCGAGTTCCAGCAGCCGGGCGATGGCCAGGGCCGGGTCGTTGTACACGCAGAAACCCGAGGCGGCCCCCGGCATCGCGTGGTGCAGCCCGCCGGTGAAGTTCACGGCGTGCGGGCTGTCCCCGCGCCACACCGCCTCCGCGGCCCCCACCGAAAGCCCCGCGATGAGCGCGGACGCCTCGTGCATCCCGGCGAAGGCGGGGTCGTCGACGGTCCCGAGGCCGTACGCCTGGTCGGCCGCCCCCGGGTCCGCCGACGCGGCCCGCACGGCCGCCACGTAGTCCTCACGGTGCACGAGCCGGAGGGTGGAATCCCCGGCGGACTTCGCCGACCGGACGTCCACCGAACCGTCCAGCCCGAACGCCCGCACCAGTCCCATCGTCAGGGCGAGTCTCACCGGGTCCATGGGGTGACCGGACCCGAAGTCGTATTCCGTTACTGCCTCATCCCACATCAGCCGCGCGCGCACGCTCATGCCCGCCACCGTATCGGGCGGGTTCCGTGCCGAACGACCGGGCGTACACGAGCGTGGCCAGGACCAGCACCATGGGCACGAGCATCGCCCCGCGGTAGCTCCACGCGTCCCCGAGCGCCCCCACCAGCGGCGACCCCACCAGGAACCCCACGTAGTTGAAGACGTTCAGCCGGGCCACGGCGACATCGCTGGCCCCGGGGAACATCCGTCCCGCCGCGGCGAAGGTCTGCGGCACGATCACACAGAGCCCCAGCCCCAGCAGCGTGAACCCGAGCATCCCCCACCAGGCCCCCGGCGCCACCGCCACCACCGCGAACCCCACGGCGGCCAGCACACTCCCGCCCCGCACCACGGCCACCGCCCCGAACCGCCGCACCCCGAGGTCCCCGACGGCCCGCCCCAGCAGCGTCGTCACCATGTAGACGTTGTACGGAACCGTCGCCAGCTGCTCCGAACTCCCCAGCACGTCCTGGAGGTACTTCGCGCTCCAGTTGGAGACCGTCGAGTCCCCGATGTACGCGAACGCCATCACCAGGCAGAGCGGCAGCAGCAGCCTGAACGGAACGGACGCACCCTGCCCGGGGCCGACCGCCTTCCCGTCCCCGCCCTCGCCGGCCCTTCCCTCGGCGTACCACCGGCTCCCGGCCAGGGCGGCGGGCAGCAGGACGGCCACCGCGGGCAGGTAGGACACCAGCAGCGACAGGTCCCCGTGCACACCGGCCCACGCCATCGACGCCCCGGCGATGCCTCCCAGGCTGTACGCGGCGTGGAACCCGAGCATGATGCTGCGCCCGTACGCCCGCTGGAGACTGACGCCCATCATGTTCATCGAGGCGTCCAGGGCCCCGACCGCCAGCCCGAACAGGCCGAGCGCGACGGCCGCCTGCCAGATCTCGCTGCCGGCCCCCACACCGAGCAGCGCCAGCATCACGACGGGCTGGGCCCACCTCAGCACGATCCCGGGCCGTACCCGCGCGACCACCTTCTCCGTGGCCACACTGGCCACCCCCGCCAGCACAGGCACCGCGGCCAGGAAGACGGGCAGCAGCCCGTCGGATATCCCGTACCGGTCCTGAATGGCGGGGATGCGCGTCACGAGCAGCGCGAAGGTCACCCCTTGCACCAGGAAGCTCAGAGCGAGCGAGGCCCTGCCGTACCGCAACCGCGCATCCGTCATGGCCGCGAGCGTAGAGCCAGGATCTACCGCTGGGTAGATGGATCAGGCGAGCAGTTCGGGCAGCTGCCTCATGTCGGAGAAGTGCCCCCTGACGCCGCCGAGCCGGTCCGCCGGCATCATCGAGGTGAAGCCGTACACGTCCATCCCCGCGGCCCGGGCCGCCTCGACACCCAGCGGGCTGTCCTCGATGACGACGCACCGTTCGGGGGCGATGCCCATCCGTTCGGCGGCGTGGAGGAACAGGTCCGGGGCGGGTTTCCCCCGCCCGACGTCCTCCGAGCTGAAGACCCACTCCTCCTCGAACCACTGGTCCAGCCCGGCGTTCCGGTGTCCCGCCGCGATCTTCTGGTGGCTGCCGGACGAGGCGACGCAGTACGCGACACCGTCCGCGACGAGCGAGCCCAGCAGCTCGTCGACCCCGTCCACCGCGGCGAGCTGTTCCTGCTGGAACGCGGTGAGGGTGCGCCGGTGGAGCTCCTCGTCGAAGTCGTCGGGCAGTTTCTCGCCGGTCCGCTCCTCCACGAGGTCGTGGACCCGGTGGATCGCGGCCCCCATGTAGTCGCGGAGGGACTCCTCGTACGAGGTGGGGTGGCCGAGCTCGGTGAGGTAGCCGGCCAGCACGGTGTTGGAGATCGGCTCACTGTCGACGAGCACGCCGTCGTTGTCGAAGATGACCAGTTCGTAGCGCATGGTCCGACCCTAGACGCTCAGAACGCAGAAAAGCCCCGTGCCACAAGGGCACGGGGCTTTCCCGGAATAATTGTTCGGCGGCGTCCTACTCTCCCACAGGGTCCCCCCTGCAGTA
>NZ_JBHVQX010000018.1:0-29612 GCF_042886395.1 Streptomyces sp. NPDC058008
GGGGGGCCCCGGGGGCCCGGGGGGGGCGCCCGCGCGGCGGGCGCCCCCCCCGCCTCCCCCCGGGGGCCCCCCCCCGCCCCCGCGGCGGCGGGGCCCCCCCTCCTGGGGTTCCGGATCCGGCCGGTGGCCGGGCTCCGGTCAGATCAGGCCGAGCTCGCGGACCGCGTCGCGCTCCTCGGTGAGCTCGCGCACCGACGCGTCGATGCGCGCACGGGAGAACTCGTTGATGTCCAGGCCCTGGACGATCTCGTACTTCCCGTCCTTGGTGGTGACCGGGAAGGAGGAGATGATGCCCTCGGGGACGCCGTAGGAGCCGTCCGACGGGATGCCCATCGAGGTCCAGTCGCCCTCGGCGGTGCCGTTGACCCAGGTGTGCACGTGGTCGATGGCGGCGTTGGCGGCCGAGGCGGCCGAGGACGCGCCACGGGCCTCGATGATCGCGGCGCCGCGCTTGGCGACGGTCGGGATGAAGGTGTCGGCCAGCCAGGCCTCGTCGTTGACGGCCTCGGCGGCGTTCTTGCCGGCGATCTCCGCGTGGAAGATGTCCGGGTACTGGGTCGCCGAGTGGTTGCCCCAGATCGTCAGCCGCTTGATGTCCGAGACGGCGGCACCGGTCCTGGCGGCCAGCTGCGAGATCGCGCGGTTGTGGTCCAGCCGGGTCATCGCGGTGAAGCGCTCGGCCGGTACGTCCGGGGCGGCGGCCTGGGCGATCAGGGCGTTGGTGTTGGCGGGGTTGCCGACGACCAGGACCTTGATGTCGTCCGCGGCGTTGTCGTTGATGGCCTTGCCCTGCGGCTTGAAGATGCCGCCGTTGGCGGACAGCAGGTCGCCGCGCTCCATGCCCTTGGTGCGCGGGCGGGCGCCGACCAGGAGGGCGACGTTGGCGCCGGCGAAGCCGACGTTGGCGTCGTCCGTGATCTCGATGTCACGCAGCAGCGGGAAGGCGCAGTCGTCGAGCTCCATGGCGGTGCCCTCTGCGGCCTTCAGGCCCTGCGGGATCTCGAGGAGTCGCAGGTTGACCGGCACGTCCGGGCCGAGCAGGTGGCCGGAGGCGATGCGGAAGAGCAGCGCGTAGCCGATCTGGCCGGCTGCGCCGGTCACGGTGACATTCACGGGAGTGCGGGTCATGGCGATCTCCGTTAGACAGCTGGCGGTGGGGGTCACTGCCCCTGGTGCAGGACACCTCTGAATCTTGACGTGAAGAGATATCCAGCGGTCAGGCTATCCGACCCTCGCGGCCCGGGCCGCCCGCCCCCCTGTGGGACCGCACACAACCGGTTACGCAACGCAGCCGCTCCTCCCCTCACTCCGCCGTGGCGCAGCCGGTCGCCCCGGAGGCGAGGGCCGCGCAGGCCTCGGCGTCGGAGGGCTTCTCCACGGCGACCATCGGTGTGTACGCCTCGGCCTCCGCGTCCGCCCTGCCGACCTGCACCGACGGACCCACGGTGATCTTCACGGTGTCTCCCGGGGACACCTGGGTGATACGGGCCCACGCGGCCCCGCAGATCTCGCTGTAGCGGACCTCGACGAGACCGCCTCCGACCGTCGCCCGGGCGACGGTGCCGGCGAACCGGCCTCCGCAGCCCATGCCTTCAGGGTCCTGCCCGGTGCAGCCGGCACCGCCGCACCCGACACCGGCGGGCAGCCGGGGCGCACTCGTGGCGGGCACGGCGGACGGTGTCGCGACCGGCGGTGTCGTGGCGGACGGTCTCGCGGCGGACGCGACGGCGTCGTCGTCCCTGCCCGCGTCGACGAGCAGCACGGCACCGACCGTCAGCGTCAGCGCGCCCACCAGACCGGCGAGGAACACCGCCGGCCCGCGGTGGCCGCCGTTCCGCTGCTCGCCGGGACCGGCGCCCGTACGGGACGCGCCCCCACCGGCGCCCGGCACGACCTCCGGCCGCCCGGGTCGCGGGACCCGAGCGGCGGCGGCCTGGTGGACGGGTTCCTGCTGCGGACGGCCCTCGTCGTGCGCCCTTCCCCCGGGCAACTCGGCGGTGGGGGCGGCCGTACCGCCGTCGGCCGTGCACCTGCCCGCCACGGGGGCCGGGGCCACACCTGCCTCACCGAGCGCCGCACGCGCCTGGGAGATCCTGATGGCCTCCATCGTCAGCTCGTGGCGCATGTCGGAGCGGCTCCAGGCCCGTTCCGCGAGTTCCCACAGGGTCATCAGAGGGTGCTGCTGCGTGCCCGTCACCTCGGCGAGCGCGACGGTCGCCCCCCTGGGTGCGAGCAGCCTGCCGTTGAGGTAGCGCTCCCACGACGCCTTGCTGTAGCCCGTGCGGTCGGCGACCGCGGCCAGGCTCAGCCCGCCACCGTCGACCAGTTGGCGCAACTGGCCCACGAACTCCCGCATATGCGGATCGAGTTCTTCCGGTAACGCCTTCCAACGAGGCATTGCTTCCCCCAGCCGATCTCCCCCGGACGCCCCGGCGCGGCCCCTGAGCCCCGGCACCGGCGCTTTCCCGTGCCACCCGAGCCGTCGGACCGCCCGGTCCCGGGCTTTGGTCTACCCAGAAGGATGCGCGGATCCCGCACATCAGTTCCGGACAAAGGGGCGCACGGGTGCATTCCGCTCGGGCACGCGCTCCGGCGTGCGCCGTAGCGTGTGCCCAGCGGGTTCTCCGCCGTTGCGTGACGATCACACAGTGGCGGAATGGTCACTTCCGTGCCACAGGCGCCGGGCATCCCTTGAACCCGGCACCTCGTCTCCCCGACGCTTGACCCAGGACAGGGCAAGGCCGCTCAAGTCGCCGCATTCCGGCGCCTCTCGCACCGGTGCCCGTCCGGTGTCCGTCCCTTCTCGGGGGAGGGGACGGACACTTCTCAGCGGATCGTGAAGTGCACCAGGTCCTGGAGGATCGGAACCTGTAGCCAGGGCTTCGGCTGCGCCATCAGCGCGAGCAGCACGATCAGGGCGCCCATCAGGCCGTACGTGACCAGGTCGGTGAACCGGGACCGTACGGCCAGCATGCCGACGGACGGCACGACCCAGCGCAGGACCGCCCCGGCGAGCAGGGCGAAGCCCATCAGCATGGCGCCGATCCTGAACGCCTCGGCGAAGGGGTTGGTCCCGACGATCAGCAGCCCGAGCCCGGCCGTGCAGAGCACCGTGAGGAGCGGCCACTGCCGGGCGGGGGCGGGGGCGTCTCCGGGCGCGGCCCGGCCGCCGCCCTCGGGACGCGCGGTGTCACGCGTCAGCGAGAAGCGTCGGGAGCGCGAACGCGTCGCCCCGCCGTCCTCCGCCGCCACGGGACCGGCACCGGCTCCGGTCTCGGCATCGGCATCGGCCACTGCTTCTGCCTGCGCCTCTGCCGCGTCCTCCGTCCGAGCGGACGCGTCGTCGGGGACAGCGGCCTTGCCGGGGGCGGATACCTCGTCGGGGACGGACGCGTCGGCCGACGCAGGGGCTCCTGCCGGGACGGACGCGTCGGCCGACGCAGGGGCTCCTGCAGGGACGGGCGCGTCCGCCAGCGCGGACGCTCCTGCCGGAACGGACGCGTCCGGCACCGTGGCCGGGACGGGCGCCTCGGCCGCGACCCGCTCCGACGGGTCCGCCGGAGCGGATGCCTCCGCGGCGACGGGTGCTCCGGCTCCGGCAGGCGCCTCGGCATCCCCGGACGCCTCGGTCACCCCCCGTACGGCGGGTTCCTCACGCCTTGCGGCTCCCCCGGCTTCCCCCGCGGGTACGCCGGTCCCACCCACGGCTCCCCCGCCGGACACCCCGGGCTTCTCGGGGTCTCCGGACACCAGGACCTCCTCCGTCACCCCGGCCTCCTCCGGCCTGCCCGCCTCCTCGGCCGGCAGGCCCGTGCGCGTACCGTCCGCCCGACTCGCACCAGCACCCATGACGTTCCTCCGGTCCGGGTCAGCCGGCCGATGCGGCGGAGGCCTCGGCGGCGGCGCGCTCGGCCGCCTCGACCACGTTGACGAGCAGCTGGGCCCGGGTCATCGGCCCGACACCGCCCGGGTTCGGGGCGACCCACGCGGCGACCTCGGCCACGCCCGGGTGGACGTCTCCGACGATCTTGCCGTTCTCGTCCCGGCTGACGCCGACGTCGAGCACCGCCGCGCCCGGCTTCACGTCCTCGGGCTTGATCAGGTGGGGCACACCGGCCGCCGCGACGATGATGTCGGCCTGCCTGAGGTGCGCCGAGAGGTCACGGGTGCCGGTGTGGCACTGGGTGACGGTCGCGTTCTCGGACCTGCGCGTCAGCAGCAGCGGGAGCGGCCGGCCGATGGTGACGCCCCGGCCGACGACGACGACGTGGGCGCCGTTGATCTCCACGCCATGGCGGCGGAGCAGGGTGACGACGCCCTGCGGGGTGCAGGGCAGCGGGCCGGTCTCGTTCAGGACGAGCTTGCCCAGGCTCATCGGGTGCAGTCCGTCCGCGTCCTTCGCCGGGTCCATCAGCTCCAGGATGCGGTTGGTGTCGATGCCCTTGGGAAGGGGGAGCTGCACGATGTAACCCGTGCAGTCGGGGTTGTCGTTGAGCTCCCGCACGACCTCCTCGATCTCCTCCTGGGTGGCGGTGTCGGGGAGTTCACGCTGGATGGAGCCCATGCCGACCTGGGCGCAGTCACGGTGCTTGCCGTTCACGTACCAGCGGCTGCCCGGATCGTCGCCGACGAGCAGGGTTCCCAGGCCGGGGGTGATGCCCTGTGCCTTGAGGGCCGCCACGCGGACGGTCAGATCGGACTTGATCGCAGCTGCGGTGGCCTTGCCATCGAGAATCTGGGCAGTCATGACACCCATCCTCGCGGATGACCCCTCCCGGGTACCAATCCTGGCTTGCCAGGTGGACACGAGATTGCACTTGCACAACGCATTCGGCAATCGGCTGGACAAGAAGTGGATGTCACGACGACGATAAGGCCCGCATCACCGCGGACAGTGTCGGGGGGACCACCGCTTGATCGCAGGCAGTTCCTCCGTCCGGCCGCGTCGTCCCCGCACTTCGCAAACGGAGGAAATTCGCCATGAGCTTCGGCGACCCCAACAACCCCTACGGCCAGCAGCAGGGTGGACAGCCGGGCGGGCAGCCGGGCTACGGCTACCCGCAGCAGCCCCCGCAGGGCGCGCCCCAGCAGGGCTACGGCTACCCGCAGGCACCGCCGGTCCAGGGCGGTTACGGCTTCCCCGGCGGCCCCACCGAGATGCCCGGCGGAGTGAAGGCCGCCCGCGTCATGCTCTTCGTGATAGCCGGGCTCCAGGTCATCGGTGCGATCTTCGTCGCCCTCGCCGCCGCGGCCGTGAACGCCGCCAAGAACGACGCGACGCTGAAGGACGACGTCCAGTTCCAGCAGCTCGCCGACTACTCGGGCGCCGCGCTGTGGGGCATCGTCGTCTTCGCCGTGCTCTGGGGCGTGCTCGCCGTCTTCCTGGGGGCCAAGTTCGGCTCGGGGGGCAACGGGATCCGCATCACCGCCATCGTCTTCGGCGTGATCACCGCGATCCTCGGCATCTACCCGTTCGTGGTGATGGGCCTCATCCACACGGTGCTCGCCATCCTGGTCGTCGTCTTCGTGGCGAAGGCCGACGGCGGAGCCTGGTTCAACCGCCAGCAGCAGCCGCAGTACTGAGCCGTCCCCGCCCGCGCGTGAAGGCCGTGGCACCCGCTCTCCGGCGGGTGTGCGGCCTTCAGCCGTTCCCGGGCACCGGTGTGGTCCGCTCCATGACGACGAAGGAGCCCGCCTCCCGGGTGATCCGGTAGCGCGCCTCCGGGTGGAGCTGCTCGGCGTACTTCACCGGGTCGTCGATCGGCTGTGACCAGCCGAAGTCCAGGTTGATCGCGACGACGTCGGGCGCGGTGCCGGGGGCTCCGCCGATCCAGTAGACGGTGCGGTCCGCGGTCAGGTGCGCCATGAGCGTGATGTCCGTCTCCACCCGCGCGCCCACGGGTATGGCCTCGATCGCCTCCTCGGCCGCGTGGGTGCGCGCGTCGCTGCGGTACGTCTCCGGGCGCAGCAGGTCGCGGAGCGGCAGGTGCTGGGTCATCGCGAGGGCGATGGCCGTGGCCATGGGCACGGCCACGTTCGCGTACGAGACGAGCCAGGGCCGCTTCGATTCCCGGCTGCGGCGGACACCGTCGGCCATGGCGAGGAACACCACCGGCATGAGGATCGCGCTGTAGTGCCAGACCATCCCCCAGTGGTTGGAGTCCTGGGAGAGCAGGCGCCAGCCGAGGGTGGGCAGGACGAGCAGGACCAGGGGTGAGCGCAGCGCCATGAAGGCGGTGATGCCGACCAGGAAGACCAGCATCTCCAGCTTGACGGAGGAGTCGAGTACGCCGAGGAGGGAGTCGAGCGTGGAGACCTCCTGCCCGCCGTTCTCCTCGATCTTCTTCCAGTAGTCGTACGTGCCCGCGGTGCTGGCCGCCGGTATGAGCACCAGCACCGTCAGTGCGAACGCGAACACACCGAAGGACGCCAGGAGGAACCCCTGGACCCGGCGCCCGTACAGGGCCAGGAGACCGCCGACGACGGCGACGGTGATCCCGAGGTCCTCCTTGACCAGGACCAGCGGCAGCGACCACAGGACGGCGGCCCGCCAGCGCTCCATGAGCAGCGCCCGGCAGACCAGGGCGACCAGCGGGACGGCGAGGGCTATCTCGTGGAAGTCGGCCTTCACCGCCTCCTGGAGCCCCCAGGACAGCCCGTAGGCGACGGTGACGCAGAGACCGGAGCGGCCGCCCAGGATCTGCTGGACCGTACGCCCGACGATCACGGCGGAGGCCGCGAACAGGGCGGCCTGCGCGAACAGCAGGGCGGCGGCGGACGGCCAGATCCAGTAGAGCGGGGCCAGGAGCGCCACCACGGGGCTGAAGTGGTCGCCGAGTATCAGGTAGCCGGGGCCCTTGATGTCGACGACCGGGGCGTCGAACCCCGCGTAGGCGCGCACCTCCTGCTCGAAGATGCCGAGGTCCCAGGAGGGTGACTGGAAGTGGCTGAACCGCAGGTACGCGTAGAGGAAGTAGAGCGCGCACAGGACCGCGGCGGCGATCAGGTACGGGCGGAGCGGCGCCGGGTGGGCCGTGCCCCCGGCCGGTCCCGGGGCCTGCTCGCCGGGCGCGTCGGTCTCACTCTGGTTCAGGTCAAGCACCATGCCCCCGCAACGGAGTCCCTCACTGGTCACTGCTGGGCCGCACCGGTCCCGCCCGCCGCGGCCCGGCAAGGCCATTCATTAGAACAGAGCAGCGACTCCCCCTCGTACGAACAGCTGCTCCCCGTACGCCGTCACGCACCGCAGGCCGCACCCCCTGGGGGAGGTGCGGCCTGCGGTGGTGCGACGAGGTGGACGTCAGTGGAAGAAGTGGCGCGTGCCCGTGAAGTACATGGTCACGCCCGCCTTCTTCGCGGCCTCGACGACGAGCTCGTCACGGACCGAACCGCCCGGCTGGGCGACGGCCTTGATGCCGGCGGCGGTCAGGATCTCCAGCCCGTCCGGGAAGGGGAAGAAGGCGTCCGAGGCGGCGTACGAGCCCCGTGCCCGCTCCTCGCCCGCCCGCTCGACGGCCAGCTTCGCGGAGTCGACGCGGTTGACCTGGCCCATGCCGACGCCGACCGAGGCGCCGTCCTTGGCGAGCAGGATGGCGTTGGACTTGACGGCCCGGCAGGCCTTCCAGGCGAAGGCGAGCTCCCTGAGCTCCTCGGCGGTCAGGGCCTCACCGGTGGCGAGGGTCCAGTTGGCCGGGTCGTCGCCGTCGGCCTGGAGCCGGTCGGTGACCTGGAGCAGGGCTCCGCCGTCGACCGGCTTGACCTCGACGGTGGAGGCCGGGGCGTCGGGGCAGCGCAGCACCCTGATGTTCTTCTTGCGGGCCAGCACCTCGACGGCGCCGTCCTCGTACGCCGGGGCGACGATGACCTCGGTGAAGATCTCCGCGACCTGCTCGGCCATCTCGACGGTCACCGGCCGGTTGACGGCGATGACGCCGCCGAACGCGGACAGCGGGTCGCAGGCGTGTGCGTTGCGGTGCGCCGTCGCGACGTCGTCGGCGATGGCGACACCGCACGGGTTGGCGTGCTTGATGATCGCGACGCACGGCTCGGCGTGGTCGTAGGCGGCGCGGCGCGCGGCGTCGGTGTCCGTGTAGTTGTTGTAGGACATCTCCTTGCCGTGCAGCTGCTCGGCCTCGGCGAGACCGCCCTCGCCCGAGGTGTAGAGCGCCGCCGGCTGGTGCGGGTTCTCGCCGTAGCGCAGGACGTTCTTGCGCGTGAAGGTGGCACCGGAGAAGTCGGGGAAGCCTGAGTCGTCGGCGGCCGCGTAACCGTCGGCGAACCAGGAGGCCACGGCCACGTCGTACGCCGCCGTGTGCTGGAAGGCCTCGGCGGCCAGCCGCTTGCGGGCGGTCAGGTCGAAGCCGCCGCCCTTGACCGCGGCGAGGACGTCGGCGTAGCGCTCCGGGCTGGTGACGACCGCCACGGACGGGTGGTTCTTGGCGGCGGCGCGGACCATCGACGGGCCGCCGATGTCGATCTGCTCCACGCACTCGTCGTCGGACGCGCCGGAGGCGACGGTCGCCTTGAACGGGTACAGGTTGACGACCACGAGGTCGAACGGCTCCACGCCGAGCTCGGCGAGCTGCTCGCGGTGGGTGTCCAGGCGCAGGTCGGCGAGGATGCCCGCGTGCACCCGGGGGTGCAGCGTCTTGACGCGGCCGTCGAGGCACTCGGGGAAGCCGGTGAGCTCCTCGACCTTGGTGACCGGCACACCGGCGGCCGCGATCTTCCCGGCGGTGGAGCCGGTGGACACCAGCTCGACACCTGCCTCGTGCAGACCGCGGGCGAGGTCTTCGAGCCCCGTCTTGTCGTAGACGCTGACCAGGGCGCGGCGGATGGGCTTATTCACCGACATGACCGAGATGAACCTTTCGTCCCTCAATGCGATAGCCGTCACGGGCGAGCCGCCCCACGGCCTCGACGAGCAGCTTGCGCTCGACTTCCTTGATGCGTTCGTGGAGGGCGGCTTCACCCTCCACCGTTTCCTCTTCGGTCACCTCGACCACGCCCTGCGCGATGATCGGACCGGTGTCGACGCCGTCGTCGACGAAGTGGACGGTGCACCCGGTGACCTTCACGCCGTACGCGAGCGCGTCGCGGACGCCGTGCGCACCGGGAAAGCTGGGGAGCAGGGCGGGGTGGGTGTTGACGACACGGCCGCCGAACCCGGCCAGGAACGCCTTGCCCACGATCTTCATGAACCCGGCGGACACGACGAGGTCCGGGCGGTGTTCCGCCACCGCGGCGGCCAGCGCCTCGTCCCACGCGTCGCGGCTCGCGTACGCGCCGAGCCTGCACACGAAGGTGGGAATCCCGGCACGCTCGGCACGCTCGATCCCGAGGGTGCCGTGGCGGTCCGCGCCGACGGCGACGATCCGGGCACCGTAGCCCTCGGGATCGTCACCGATCGCGTCGAGGAGTGCCTGGAGGTTCGTGCCTGAGCCGGAGACGAGCACGACCACACGGGCCGGAGCGGCGGAGGAGGGCGGGGAGGCCACAGCAGGGCCCTTTCTCGCGTGGTGCAGCAGGTACGCGATGTGCAGGAGGTGCGTTTGTATGGTCGTACGAAAGAAGCTCGTCCCGCGATACGGGGAACTCTACGAACGGTCCGACCGTCAGCAACGATACCGGCACACCCGGCGGCCCCCACGGGACGGGGGCGCGGCCGGGAGGTAGCGTCAGGGGACAGGGAACCGCCCCCGGGCGGAAATGACGAGATGGGGAAGACGTTCACCACATGCCGGACCGCCTCCGCACCGCCCTTGGCCACCCGCTGCCCGAGCGGGCAACCATGCTGATGCGGGAACGCCAGTCCTCATCGCCGGACTCCTCGCCGGGCTCGGGCTCCCCGTCGGGATCGGGGTCCGGGTCGTCGGACGACAACCCGTTCGCGGCACCGCCCGAGGACCGGCCCGACCAGCCCTGGCAGCCCCGCCACCCCTCCCACGCGCCGGGGAACCACGAGAGCGGCGGCAACGGCGACAGCGGCCGCTCCGGTGACCGCCCCGCCTGGGGCAGTCAGTGGAGCGACCAGCAGCCGGGCCGTCAGAACGGCGGATTCGGCGGCCGTCCGGGCGGCACCGGCGGGCAGAACGGCCAGGGCGGGGGCCCGGAGGGCAACCCCGGCGGTCTGCGCTGGGACCCGACCGACCCGGCCCAGCGCCGCGCGCGCTACGCGGTGCTGGGCGGCATGTGGGCGTTCTTCTTCGCGCTCTTCGATTTCCCCGAGATCGCGCTGCTTCTCGGCGCCCTCGCCGTGTACTGGTCGATCAGCGCGCTGCGCGGCGGACCGCGGAAGACGCAGGCGCCGGACGCGGGAGCGGCCACGGGCACGGACCGGCCGGCCGCACCCGCGCGGCCGACTGCCGCGCCCGGCACCGTGCAGAGCGGCCGCCGCCAGCAGACGACGGCCGCCGTCAGCGGCCTGGTGACGGCATTGCTGGCGCTGGCGATCGTGGCCACCGGCTACACGGTCCAGCTGGTCTACCGCGACTACTACACCTGCGTGAACGACGCGCTCACCAAGTCCGCCGCCCTCGCCTGCAACGACAAGCTGCCCGACGCGCTGGAGCCCTTCTTCGGTGTGAAGGAGTAGCTGCTCCCCCGCGCGACCCCGCGCCCTGCCGCACCGGGACCCCCGTCACGGTGCGGCGTCCCGGCCGGGTTCCGGGTGCCCCTGGGCATCCGGAACCCGGCCGGTCGGCGTACCGGGCCCGGAGCCGGGATCACCCGCTGCGACGGCGGGACCGGACTCCTCGTCGGCCGACGCCGTGGAGCCGGACGGGGGTTCGGGAGCGGACGAACGCTCAGGAGTGCTCGCTGCCGCGGGGGCGGACGGAGACTCAGGAACGGACGGGGCCTCAGCGGGGGGAGCCGGAGCCCGCGTGACCTCGGGGGCCGACACGGGAGCCGAAGGCCGCGTGACCTCGGGAGCTGACCCGGGAGCCGGGGCCTGCGCGCCCCCAGGGGGTGATACGGGGTCCACGGCTTCTGCGGCCTCGGTGGCGGACGGGGACGCCGGGGTCCGCCTGCTCTCAGGAGTCGGAGCCCGCCCGCCCTCAGGAGCTGACGTGGGAGCCGGAGCCCGCCCGCCCTCAGGAGCTGACGTGGGAGCCGGAGCCCGCCCGCTCTCAGGGGCCGATACCGGACTCGGGGCTTCCGCGGCTCCGGTGGCGGACGCGGAGGCCGGGGTCCGCGTGGCCTCGGGAACCGGCGCGGGAGAAGAGCCGGGTGCGGGCAGAGGGCCAGGGCCCGGACCGGCCTTCGCACCGTCCGATGTCCACATCCGCGCCCACCCCTTCGGCTTCGGCCGGGTCTCGGCCTCCCCCCTCTTCCTCGCCTTCACCTCCGCCGAGAAGTCCGCCATCAGCCCGCCCGACTTCTTCCTGAGGGCCGCCCAGCGCGCCTCCCTCGCCCCTTCCCCGTGCCACGGGTCGGCCGACAGGAAGTCGTACGGCTCCGCCGGGCCGCCCGCTTCCCCGGCTCCCTTCCCCGTCCCCGAACCCCCGGGCTCCGCCTCCGGCTCCGTCGTCCGCGCAGATGCGCCCTTCGCCATGTCCAGGCGCCATCCCCACCGGTGTTCCCTGAGCCGCCACGCCCTGAGCAGCAGCGCCACCGGTACGCCGATCACCGCTGTCCACGCCAGCGCGGCCGGGCCCACCAGCCACCACACCGGGCCGAACTCCGCCAGGGCCCCGGTGCCCAGCGGGCCGCCCGACGCCGCCGCGAGTACGGCCGCGCCGGCCCCGCAGCCCACCGCCGCGGTCCCCGCCACCAGTGCCGTCATGCCCTGCGCCCACGCCTCCTCGCGCCCTCCGCGTACCGGAGCCGCCGCCCGTGCGACGAACCGGGCGACGACCAGGCCGGCCGCGGCCGGTACCGCGACCGCCGCCCAGTTCGCCGCCACCCCCGGGCCGTGCGACGGCACCGCTGCGAGCAGGGGGAAGTCCGGGAGCGCCGGAGGGCCGGTGAACGCGAGCGGGGTGGCCAGGGACGCGGTACCGACGGCGAACCCCGGTCCGAGGCCGTAGGCGGCCCCCCACATCGCCGCGTTCGGTACGAGCGCCGCCGCCAGCAGGAGGACCGAGACCCGGCCCGCCCAGTCGCCCGACAGGCCCAGGAAGGAATCCCTGGTCGCCCCCGTGTGCCACACCAGCGCCACCGCGACCAGCAGCGCCCCGCCCCCGAGGAGCATGAGCACCCCGGCGGCGGCCGACCGCAGGGCCGTACCGGCCCCCGCCCGGAACCGGGAGCGGGCAGCCGCCTCCTGCACCCTCAGCGGCGCCCAGACCAGCAGCGGGGTCAGCGGCCTGCCACGCGCCACCCACACCCCGGCGGCTGCGGAGCACGTCACCACGAGGGTGACGGGGAAGGCGATCGAGGCCCGGTCTGCGGGCAGCCCACCACCCTGCGCGTACGCGGCCGAGGCGAGTACCACCAGCAGATATCCGGCACTCACCGCGCAGAACGCCCCGACGGCCGAATGCCCGCCCGAAGCCTTCCCGCCGCTCTCGGACGAGTCCCGGCCGGCCCGGTACACCAGCCAGACCGGCAGGACGACCAGCAGCAGCGGGACCACGCCCACGGGCGCGGGGTGCCCTGCCAGGGTGTCGAATCTGACGAGTTCGGCGCCATGGGCGAGAAGCCAGAGCCCGGCCGCCACGTGGAGGGCTCCGGCAAGTCCGCTGTCGGGGTACGGAGAGCTGATCCACAGCATCATGACCAGGACGGCCAGTGCGCCGAGCCCGAGGCCCGCCGCGAGCACTCCGCGTACGAAGGCGGAGGCCAGGGCGACGGACCTGCTCCGCTCGGCCGGCAACATCGGGCTGCGCTCGGTCACTTGGGTCACGCCGCCATGCTGCCAACGACACGCGCCTATTTCGTGTAACGGGCGAATAGCCGCTGTGTCGCTCAATATATGTTTATGTACTTTTTCACCCAATTCAGTAACTTCGGGGGCGGCGGAGGCCGGACATGACGCGGAGTATCACGGGCCAGGCGTCCGCCGCCCCGCTGCCCTCCCCCAAGGAGCGCCGTCGGCTGCGCGAGGCACGGGCCCTGACTGAGCAACAGGTCGCGGCGGCCGTGGGCGTCACACCCGCCACCGTCCGTGCCTGGGAGACGGGACGCGCCAGCCCACGGGGGCGCCGGCGCGCGGCCTACGTCAGGCTGATCGGCTGTGCCGGGCAGGAGGCCGCATCGCCGCCCCCGGCCGAGGCGGCCGGGGGCACCCCGGAGTCCACGGCCGAGGTCTCCGGGAACGGCGCCGGGTCACCGGCCGAAACCGACGGGGGCGCCCCGGAGCCCTCCATCGACATCGCCGGGAACGGCACCGGTTCCCCGGCCCGGGCCACCGCCGAGGGCGGCCCGAGGTCCACGACCGATGCCGTGGGGGACGGCCCGAGGTCCACGGCCGAGACCGTCGACGGCGGCCCGAGGTCCACGGCCGAGACCGTCGAGGACGGTCCGAGCTCCACAGCCGCGTCCGGCGGACCCGCCCCGGACGCCTCCCTCGCGGCGGAAACCCCCGGCAGGGCCGGTCCCGCCCCCGCCCGGGGCGGAACCGGTCCGGAGGCCCTCGCGCCGGAACCGGCCGCGGCGGAGGGGGCGGATCAGGTCCCGGCGAAGCCCGGCGGCCTCACGGCCGAGGAGGCGTACGACGCCCTGTACGGCCGCACCGCGCCCGGTCTCACCCGCCAGATGTACCTGCTGACGGGCCGCCGGAAGCTGGCCGGGGAAGCCGTCGAGCACGCCTTCAGGATCGCGTGGCAGCGCTGGCCGGAGGTGGCCAGGGACCGCGACCCCGCGGGCTGGGTCCGGGCGGCTTCGTACGAGTACGCGATGTCGCCCTGGCACCGGATGCGCCGCACCCACCGCCGGGCGGATCCGCTGCCCGACGACCCGGCCCGACGCGCGCTGTTCGACGTCCTGCTCGGCCTGCCGCCGTCCTACCGCCGGACGCTGCTGCTGCACGACGGTGTGGGGCTGGGGCTGCCGGAGACGGCCGCGGAGACGGAGTCCAGCACCCTGGCGGCGGCCGGCAGGCTGGTGAACGCCCGGGCCGCCGTCGCCGATCGGCTGCCCCGGCCGGCGGAGCCCGTCGACAAGGGGCCCACCGGGCCCGCGGACACCGGCGGCGGGTCCGTGCCGCTCCACGGGCAGCTCGCCGCGCTGGCCCTGGCGGAGGAGGTACCGGCGCCGCCACCGGCCCCCGTCGTCCGCGCGCGCGGCGAGCGTGTCGCGGAGCTCTGGACCCGGGCGGCACTCTGCTTCGGGGCGCTGCTCGTGAGCACCACCGTCTTCACGCTGCACACGGCCCCCACCCGGTACGAGCAGCCGCTGGCACCCGCCGAAGCCGTCGGCGGTGTCCCCCCGCTGGGCGGTCCGGAGAAGCTGACGCCTCAGGACCTGAAGTTGCGGAAGGCGCTCAAGGGGGAGCTGGCGCACGGCCCGGAGCGGTTGGTTCCGCACATTCCCTGACCCGGCGGCCCCCCAATGAAAACGGCGCGGGCCCGCATCTCCGTGAAGGGATGCGGGCCCGCGCCGTTCCCGCTGTGAGGCGGTGACGCGACGACTGGTCAGCCGCCGAGGATCTCGCGCGCCAGCTTGGCGGTCTCGGTCGGCGTCTTGCCGACCTTCACGCCTGCGGCCTCGAGGGCCTCCTTCTTCGCGGCGGCCGTACCGGAGGAGCCGGAGACGATGGCGCCGGCGTGGCCCATGGTCTTGCCCTCCGGGGCGGTGAAGCCCGCGACGTAGCCGACGACCGGCTTCGTGACGTTCTTCGCGATGTAGTCGGCGGCACGCTCCTCGGCGTCGCCGCCGATCTCGCCGATCATCACGATGAGGTCGGTCTCCGGGTCCGCCTCGAACGCCGCGAGGGCGTCGATGTGCGTCGTGCCGATGACCGGGTCGCCACCGATGCCGACGGCGGACGAGAAGCCGATGTCACGGAGCTCGTACATCATCTGGTAGGTCAGCGTGCCGGACTTGGACACGAGACCGATGCGGCCGGGCTTGGTGATGTCGCCCGGGATGATGCCGGCGTTGGACTGGCCAGGGGTGATCAGGCCGGGGCAGTTCGGGCCGATGATCCGGGTCTTGTTGCCCTTCGAACCGGCGTACGCCCAGAAGGCGGCCGAGTCGTGGACCGCGATGCCCTCGGTGATCACGACGGCCAGCGGGATCTCGGCGTCGATCGCCTCGACGACGGCGGCCTTCGCGAAGGCCGGCGGCACGAAGAGGACGGACACGTCGGCGCCGGTCTTCTCCATCGCCTCGGCGACGGATCCGAAGACGGGTACCTCGGTGCCGTCGAAGTCGACGGAGGTGCCCGCCTTGCGGGGGTTCACGCCACCGACGATGTTGGTGCCGTCGGCCAGCATGAGCTTGGTGTGCTTCATGCCCGTGGCGCCGGTCATCCCCTGGACGATGACCTTGCTGTCCTTGGTGAGGAAGATAGCCATGGTGTTGGAGTCCCTCGTCCCTTACTTCGCAGCCGCGGCGAGCTCGGCGGCCTTGTCGGCCGCGCCGTCCATGGTGTCCACGCGCTGGACCAGCGGGTGGTTGGCGTCGGAGAGGATCTTGCGACCCAGCTCCGCGTTGTTGCCGTCGAGGCGCACGACCAGCGGCTTGGTGACGTCCTCGCCCTTGGACTTGAGCAGCTCCAAGGCCTGGACGATGCCGTTGGCGACCTCGTCGCAGGCGGTGATGCCACCGAAGACGTTGACGAAGACGGACTTGACGTCCGGGTCGCCGAGGATGATCTCCAGGCCGTTCGCCATGACCTCGGCGGAGGCACCGCCACCGATGTCGAGGAAGTTGGCGGGCTTCACGTTGCCGTGGTTCTCACCGGCGTACGCGACGACGTCCAGGGTCGACATGACCAGACCGGCACCGTTACCGATGATGCCGACCTCGCCCTCGAGCTTGACGTAGTTGAGGTTCTTGGCCTTGGCGGCGGCCTCGAGGGGGTTGGCCGCGGCCTTGTCCTCGAGCGCCTCGTGGCCGGGCTGGCGGAAGTCGGCGTTCTCGTCGAGAGACACCTTTCCGTCCAGCGCCAGGATGCGGCCGTCCTTGGTCTTCACCAGCGGGTTGACCTCGACGAGGAGCGCGTCCTCGGCGACGAAGGTGTCCCACAGGGTCACCATGGCCTCGGCGACACCCTCGGCCACGTCGGCCGGGAACTTCGCCAGGGCCACGATCTCGCGGGCCTTCTCGATGTCGACGCCGTCGACGGCGTTGACCGGGACCTTCGCGAGGGCCTCGGGGGTCTTCTCCGCGACCTCCTCGATGTCCATGCCGCCCTGGACCGACGCCATGGCGAGGAAGGTGCGGTTGGTGCGGTCGAGGAGGTACGAGACGTAGTACTCCGCCTCGATCTCCGGCGACAGCTCGGCGATCATCACCCTGTGGACCGTGTGGCCCTTGATGTCCATGCCGAGGATGTCGGTCGCCCGCGCGACCGCCTCGTCGGGGGTGGCTGCCAGCTTGACGCCGCCGGCCTTGCCGCGGCCGCCGACCTTCACCTGCGCCTTGACGACGGACTTGCCGCCCAGCCGCTCGGTCGCCTCGCGGGCTGCCTCAGGCGTGTCGATGACTTCACCGGCCAGCACCGGTACACCGTGCTTGGCGAAGAGGTCCCTCGCCTGGTACTCGAACAGGTCCACGCGCGTCCGTCCCTTTTAGTGGTCTCGCGGTTCGTTTTCTGCGTGGGCGTGCCGCGAGGGCAACGTGACTGCGCGGTCACAGGGGAGGCGCACACGGTGACCGGGTACGCGGCATGTCCATCCGGCAGGTTATCCCCCGCGCCGCGCCGGACCCTAAATTGCGGATCGCACCTGAGCGGTGATAACGGTCACAGACCGCCCAGGTGACCGGGGTACGAGGGACAAAACGGCACGTCGTCCGGGTGGGCCCGGCGGCGCGGCGGTCCGGGCCGCCGCGCCGGACGTCCCCCGGTCACCGGGCGGTGTCCGGTACGGGCAGGGGCCGCCCTTCGACGGCCGCCGCCATCACCTCCGGGAAGAGGTCCGGGGTACAGGCGAAGGCCGGCGCGCCGATCGCCGCCAGCGCGGCGGCGTGCTCCCGGTCGTAGGAGGGGGCGCCCTCGTCGGAGAGGGCCAGCAGGGTCACGAACCGCACGCCGGACGCCGTCATCGCGGCGGCCCGTTCGGCCATCTCGTCGCGGATCCCTCCCTCGCGGAGATCGCTGATGAGGACGACGACGGTGTCCGCCGGGCGGCTGATCCGCGACTGGCAGTAGGCGAGCGCGCGGTTGATGTCCGTACCGCCGCCGAGCCGTGTGCCGAACAGGACGTCGACGGGGTCGTCGAGCTGGTCGGTGAGGTCGGCCACCACGGTGTCGAACACCACGAGCCGGGTCGCCAGGGTCCGCATCGAGGCGAGCACCGCGCCGAAGACGGCGGCGTGGACGACGGAGGCGGCCATGGACCCCGACTGGTCGACGCAGAGGATGACGTCCTTCTTCACGGAGCGGTCCGTGCGCCCGTACCCGACGAGACGCTCCGGTATCACCGTGCCCGCCCCCTCACGGCCGGGCAGGGGCACGTAGTTCCTGAGGTTGGCCCGGACCGTGCGGTCCCAGTCGATGTCCCGGTGACGCGGCCGGCCGGCCCGGACCGAGCGGTCCAGGGCGCCGGTGAGCGTGGCTCTGGTGCGGGTGGCCAGCCGCCGCTCCAGGTCCTCGACGACCTTGCGCACGACGGCGCGGGCCGTCTCCTTCGTCGTCTCCGGCATGGCCCTGCTGAGCGAGAGCAGGGTGCCGACCAGGTGGACGTCGGGTTCGACGGCCTCCAGCATCTCCGGCTCCAGCAGCAGGGAGGAGAGCCCGAGCCGGTCCATCGCGTCGCGCTGCATGACCTGGACGACCGAGGCCGGGAAGTACGTCCGGATGTCACCGAGCCAGCGGACCACGGCCGGGGCCGATGCCCCCAGCCCGCCGGAACGCTCGGCTCCGCCCCGGCCCTCCGGTTTCCTCCCGCCGCCGTACAGCGCGCTCAGCGCTCCGTCCACCGCCTCGTCGCGGCCGGTCAGCGCGTGCCCCGTGCTCCCGGCGCCGTCGGCACCGAGCACCAGTCGCCAGCGCCGGAGCCGCTCGTCGTCCCCAGGGACCGCGTCCATCGCCCTCTCCTCCGTCTTCGCGCCCGCCCGGCCCGCCGTCATCCTCCGCCCGCCCGCCCGGCCGGGATGTCGAGGCCGAGCAGGAGGCGGACCACCGGGACCACCGCGTCCGCCCTCTCCGCGTCGAGCCCTTCACCGAAACCAGGTGCGGCCGGGGCGACCTCGCCGGTCGCCCCGCCGGGATCCGGTCCTCGGCGGACGAGTTCGCCCAGCGTCCGCCGGACCCCCGGCTCGTAGGCGGAGAACGTCCGCCGCAGCAGGGGCAGTACGTCGTCGAACGTGCCGGCCGGGATGTCCGTCAGCCAGGCGTCGACGAGCGCGAGGAGCCGTTCGTCGTGGACGAGCAGCAGGCCGCCGCCCGCCGCGCCGCCGGCGAAGCCCTCGATCCAGGCCGCCGCGTCGGCCGGTGGGGTGCCGGGTGTGAGGACCAGTCCCATCAGGCGCGCGGCCTCGCTCCCGGCCAGCAGCCCGTCGTCCAGGAGCAGCCGGGTGGCACGGCCGCGGATCACTCCGGCGACCGTGTCCCTGGTGGAGAGCGTGCGCAGCACGCCCGACCACCGTCCGGACAGCCCGTCCGCCCCCGCGGCGTCGGCGAGCAGCCCGATCGCGGTGTGCACGGCGTCGACCCGGAGGTGCGCTTCGGCGGCGGCGTCCGCGTCGAGGCCGGTGCAGGCGGGCGGCAGGCCCACGCAGACGCGTTCGGCGAGGCCGACGGCGACCTCGCCCAGGGCGGCTCCGCCGGTGGACCGCACGTCCCCGTACCGCAGGGAGCGGGCCAGGGCGGGCAGGGCGTCGGCGAGATGGCCCACGTCCGCGTCGAGGGCCGCCCGGTCGGCGAGGGCCCTCATCACGACGGGCAGGGCATCGGGCAGCCCCGCCAGGAGGCACTGCTCGGCGAGCGCGGTGACCGCGGCGAGCGACGGGGCCGACACCGCGTCCGACTCGGTCCTGGCGGTCGCGGCGCCGAGGACGGTGGTGCCCCACACACCGGCCTCGGCGGTCCGGACGAACAGCTCGGGCTCCCAGCGCAGCCGCCAGCTCTCCCGGAACGTGCCGGTGCTGCCCCGGCCCGCGGCGGGCCGTCCCCAGTGCACCCCGAGCAGCCGCAGCCGGTGCAGGAGTCTGCTGCGGGCCGCGTCGGTGTCCTTGCGCAGGTCGAGGTCCAGCTCGCGCCTCTCCGGCTCGGGCCTGAGCCTCAACGTGCGCTGCTGCCGGTCGAGATCGCGCTGGAGGGGAACGGCCGGTGCGGTCTCCGGGACCTCGCCGAGGACCTCGCCGACGACGAGCCGGTCCCGTACGAGCGCGAGCGGCACGTCGGACCCGTCGCACATGACGGCTCCGACCGCGTCGGTGGCCTCGGTCAGTCCCACCGCCGGGCGTCCTCGCAGCGCGGCCAGTGTCCCGGCGAGCCGGACGGCTTCGATGACGTGCGCGGAGGAGACGGGCCTGTCCGCGTCGCGCAGCAGCCCGGCCACCTTCGTCATCCACCGTTCGACGGGCCGGTCGGGGGACCCGAAGACGTGCGCGTACCAGCCGGGCGACTCGATGCCCGCGCCGTATCCGCTGTGCCGGGCGAGCCTGCGGTGGGTCCAGGGCACCCAGGTGAGCTCCACCTTGATCCTGGGCATCCCCTTCAGGAGTGCCCGGTCGGCGGCGACCGTCGTCCTCGCGCGCAGCGCGGGCACGTGCCACGCGCCGCAGACCACGGCGACGCCGTCGCCGAATTCCTTGCGGGCGGCGCGCAGCCGAAGACGCATGCAGGCCTCGCGGACGGCGTCCTGCGGATGCCCTCCGCCGTCCCCGTACGCCTCGCGCAGTGCCGTCATCGCCTCGGCGAGCGCGGCGAACGGGGCGCGGGGGTCGCCCGTCCCTCCTCCGTCCGCCGCACGGTGCTCGACGACGTCCTCCCACCAGCGCTCCGGGTCGTCGTAGCCCGCCGCCCCGGCGAGGACGCCGATCGGGTCGATGCCCCGGTCCTCCTCCGGACCGTCCGCCCACTGTCCGGTCAGCGCGAGCGAGTGCGCTGCGGGCAGGTCCATGAAGCGCACGGGGACCCCGTGCGACAGCGCCCAGCGGATCGCCACCCACTCGGGCGAGAAGCCGGCCAGCGGCCAGAACGCGGCACGTCCCGGTTCGTCGGCGGCGTGGGCGAGGAGCGCGACCGGCGGGCGCATCCGGCCGTGGGCGGCGAGCGGCAGCAACGCGTCGCCCTCGGGCGGTCCCTCGACGAGCACGGCGGGCGGCCGTGCGGACTCCAGGGCGGCCAGGACCGCGCGGGCGGAGCCCGGGCCGTGGTGGCGCACCCCCAGGAGCAGGGGCTCCGCGGGTGCGGCGGTCCCCGTGGTGCGGGGTGTCATTCGGCGGCCTCACGGCAGGCGCGGTAGAAGTCCTTCCAGCCGTCACGCTCCCGGACGACCGTTTCGACGTACTCCTGCCAGACCACGCGGTCGGCCGTGGGGTCCCGGACGACGGCCCCGAGGATGCCCGCCGCCACGTCACCGGGGCGCAGGACGCCGTCGCCGAAGTGGGCGGCGAGTGCGAGTCCTCCGGTGATGACGGAGATGGCCTCCGCCGTGGACAGCGTCCCGGACGGCGACTTGAGCTTGGTGCGGCCGTCCGTGGTGATGCCGTCGCGCAGTTCGCGGAAGACCGTGACGACGCGCCGGATCTCCGCCATGCCGTCGGGCACGGGCGGCAGGTCGAGCGCGTGTCCTGTCTGGGCCACGCGCCGGGACACGATGTCCACCTCGGCCTCTGCCGTCGCGGGCAGCGGCAGCACGACGGTGTTGAACCGGCGGCGGAGCGCGCTGGACAGCTCGTTGACGCCGCGGTCCCGGTCGTTCGCCGTGGCGACGAGGTTGAACCCCCGGACCGCCTGGACCTCTTGTCCCAGCTCGGGGACGGGAAGTGTCTTCTCCGAGAGGATCGTGATGAGCGCGTCCTGCACATCGGCGGGGATGCGGGTGAGCTCCTCGACGCGGACGGTCATGCCCTCGGCCATGGCCCGCATGACGGGGCTCGGCACCAGCGCCTCGCGGCTGGGGCCGTGGGCCAGGAGCCGGGCGTAGTCCCACCCGTAGCGGACGGCCTCCTCGGGCGTGCCCGCGGTGCCCTGGACGAGCAGGGTCGAGTCCCCGCTGACGGCTGCGGCGAGGTGCTCGGACACCCAGGTCTTGGCGGTCCCGGGAACCCCGAGGAGCAGCAGGGCGCGGTCGGTGGCGAGTGTGCTCACGGCGACTTCGACGAGGCGGCGCGGGCCCACGTACTTCGGCGTGATCAGCGTGCCGTCCGGGAGTGTCCCGCCGAGCAGGTAGGTGGAGACGGCCCACGGCGAGAGCTTCCAACGGGCGGGCCTGGGGCGGTCGTCGGCGGCGGCGAGCGACCTCAGCTCGTCGGCGAAGGCGTGTTCGGCGTGCGGCCTCAGGGCTTCGCCGCCGGCGGCGTCGGTCTGTACGGGCACGGTCATGGATCCCCCTCCGGATCGGTCGATCCGATGCGGTTTCCACGGTGCACCACGCCACTGACAACGGGCCCCGGCACACGTCGGTGACGGGCGGGAGCACGGCCCGGACCGGGCTCGCGGCGAGTTCGCGGGACGGGCGTGGGCCGGGCGCCGCGCACACACCCGTCCCACGCTCGTGGGCAGTTCCCCGTCCCTGCCACGTGCGGCCGGGGCGGGGAGAAGGCTTGGGCACCGAGGTGCGTCGGGCCCACCGCCCGGCACGGGCGGGCCCCGCGCGGTAGCCCTGACGATCGCGGTGCACGGATACGTGGGCCGCCGCCCGAGCATGCCGTGAGGCCGGCGCGCGAACGCCGGCGACCGGCCTCGGCGCAGCGGCACGGGGGTTCTGAGGCCCACGGGCCGAGTCGGCCGGGAACGGACGGAATCGCAGGTCGGAGCCGATTGTCAGTGGCGCCCTCTACCGTCGGATCCATGGTGCTATCTCACGGGGGAGAACCCTGGCGCCCCACCGGCCCGGTGGCGCGCCTGACGGCGGAGCAGGTCCTGGACCTGGCGCCTGACGAAGGGACACGCGGGTCGGGCCGTGCGCTCGGTTCGGCGGACGCGTGGTCCGACACGGGTCAGGGCGGCCCGGGTGTGATGTGGGGGATGTACGAGGGCGGGGACGGGGCCCCCTGCCGTACGGTCGTCGACGCGAACGGCCCTTTCCACACGTGCAGTTGCCCTGCGGCGAAGCCTCCTTGCGCCCATGTCCTGGGGTTGTTGCTCATCGTCTCCCGCACACCGGCACCGGCGCGGGCGGAGGAGCCGCCTCCCTGGGCGGAGCGATGGCTGGCGGACCCGTACGGGCGGGTGACCGCAGGCCCGCCCCTCGCTCCGGCGGGGGCCGGGGCGTCCGGAGGAGGGGCCGCCGCGCGCCGTGCCGGACGCAGGGCGGAGCGCATCACGGGCGGGGCGCAGGAGCTGGAACAGCGGCTCATCGACCTGCTGCGCGGCGGGCTCGCGGCGACCGGCCGGCCGGAGTACGGGCTCTGGGAGGAGACCGCGGCCCGGATGGTCGACGCGCAGGCCCCGGGCCTCGCCGGCCGGGTGAAGGAGTTGGGATCGGTCCCTGCCTCGGGTCCCGGCTGGCCCGCACGGCTGCTCGAGGAGTGCGCACTCCTGCACCTGCTGGACTCGGCCTGGCTCGGGCGTGACCGGCTGCCCGGCCCGCTCGCGGCCACCGTCCGTACGAGGGTGGGGCTGACGGCCTCCGCCGAAGGACCGGTGGTCCGCGACCGCTGGCTGGTCCTCGCGCGGTACGACTCCCCCGACGGCAGGATCGTCACCCGCCGCACCTGGCTGCGCGGCACGGACACGGGACGTACCGCGCTGCTGCTGTCCTACGGGGCGCCGGGGCGCGCCCCGGCGCACGCGCTGCCGGTGGGAGCGGTGATCGACGCCGAGGTCGCACGGTACCCGGGCGGCGGCAGGCTGCGGGCCGAGCTGGGGGAACGGTTCGGCGAGCCCGCCGTCGCGACGGCACCTCCGCCGGGGGGTACGGCCGCCGAGGCCGTCGCCGCCTACGGCGACGCACTGCGGGACGACCCCTGGCTCGACGCCTGGCCCGTCGTCCTGCGCGACGTCATACCCGCGCCGTCCGGGGACGGCTGGCAGCTGGTCGGCGCGGAGGACGGTTCCGCCCTGCCGGTGGCACCCGCCGCACTGTCGCGACCGGGCCTGTGGACGCTCGTGGCGCTCTCCGGCGGCGGCCCCCTGACGGTGTTCGGCGAGTGCGGGCACCGGGGTTTCGACCCTCTCGTCGCCTGGTGCCCCGAGACGGCCGGCGGTGGAGGTCCGGGCGCGGAGGCCGTGGCCCTCACCTGACGCGCCTCGGCCGCCCGCGCCACCGCTCTCCCCGGCCCCGCGTCCCCTTCGGTCCACCGCCCTGCCTGGAGCGCGGCCTCGTCCCCTCCGTCCACCGCTGTCGGCCGCGTTCTCCGGCTCGTTCGCCCACCCGTTCTGCCGCTCCGTTTCCCCGGACCACCGGAAGGGACCCGATGCCCACCATCTCCACGACGACGGACGTACCCCTGGGCGCCTCGTGGGACGACCTCGTCACCTCGGCGCTGCTCGGCACCGACCGGCGTCCACTCCGGACGGAGGACGGCGCGGCGGTCGGACCCTCGGCACTGCTCGATGCCGCGGCGGTACACACCGTGCGGCGCAGGGCGGCCCTGCGGCCGGCCACCGGGGCTGTCCCGCCCGCCCCCGCGCCCGCCGACCCCCGCCCGCCGCTGCCCGCGGCCGCGCGCCGGCGGCTCGCGCAGCTGCTCGCCGACCGCTCGGCTCCGCCCAGCGGCGGCCGGCGGGGAGCGGCTCCGGATCTCACCGAGCTGATCCCCCAGTGGCTCGCCTCCGCCGGCGCGCACGGTTACCGGGCGCCGGCCGAGCTGTTGCCGGCCCTGCTCGACGCGGCGAGGGCGCGTACGGATCTGCGTCCGCACGTCCTCGCGTTCGCCGGCCCGCGAGGGCGGTGGCTGGCCGGGCTGAATCCGGACTGGAGGTTCGCGCTGCGTACGTCGTCCCGGGGTGCGCAGCGGCCCGGCACCAAGGATCCGGAGGCGGTACGCCGTCTCTGGGAGGAGGGTCTCTTCGCCGAGCGGGTCGCGCTGCTCGACGCCGTACGGGAGCAGGACCCCGGCAGGGCGCGGTCCCTGCTCGCCGGCACGTGGTCCTCGGAGCGGGCCGAGGACCGGCTGATGTTCCTCGACTCCCTGCGGTCAGGCCTCTCGGGAGCCGACGAGCCCTTCCTGGAGGAGGCGCTGGCGGACCGTAGCCGCAACGTCCGCGCCACAGCGGCGGAGTTGTTGTCGGCACTCCCCGATTCCGCGCTCGCCCGGCGGATGGCGGACCGTGCCACGTCCTGCGTGAACCCCGACCGCGCGGGGGGCTTCACGACCATCGCCGTGGAGGCACCTCATGAGTGCGACGCCGCGATGCAGAGGGACGGGGTGGTACCGGCGCCGCCCTCGGGGCGCGGCGAACGCTCCTGGTGGCTGGGCCAGTTGGTGGAAGGCACTCCGCTGGGTGTGTGGCGGGAGAGGTTCGACGGCCGGACGCCGCAGGAACTGGTGGCACTGCCGGTCGCCGACGGCTGGTCCGTCGAACTGCACGCCGCCTGGTGCCGGGCCGCCGTGCGTCAGAGGGATCCCGACTGGGCGCGGGCGCTGCTCGGCACCCCCTCGACGCCCCCGGCGAACGGGCCCGGGACCGTCTCGCTGGCGGAGCGCTCCAAACTCCTCGCCACCCTCCCCGGTACCGAACGGGCCCTCTGGGTCGCCGGCTTCATAGCCGCGCACGGCCTGTCCGACGCCTTCCAACTGCTCGGGGTCTGCTCGGTTCCCTGGGACGGACCGCTCGGACGGTCGGTGGTCGACGCGTTGGACATCGCCCGGGACGCGGGCAGCTATCCCTGGAGCTTCAGCGGGGTCATGGGCCTCGCCGAGCGCTGCCTGAACCCGGCCGAGGCGGACCGGCTCGCGGTCCTCACCACCACGCCGGACGAACCGGAAGGCGCTTCACCGGGCGCGGGCGGCTACTGGTCGGAGGCGTTCCTACGCCTGGTCTCGACCTTGCGCCTACGCGCCGCGATGGACGCGGAACTGGCCCCCGGCAGCGCGGGGTAACCGCGAACTGGGCAAGGAAGAGACGGCGGTTCAGGCGGTTCAGGCGGTTCAGTTGGTTCGGGCGGTTCAGGCAGTTCAGCTGGTTCCGGCGGTTCGGAGACGGGCGGCAGGAGGGAGAGGCGTGACGGCGGGAGGACGTGCGGGGGGCCGTTCCCGTGCGGGTGCCCTCGCGGGACGGCGGCCCGCCCCGGCTACGGACGCCGCTGCTGCCCCGGCCGGCCAGGGGCGCGGACCTGGCTGCGGCCACGGGCACGGCCCTGACCACGCGTACGGGTGCGCTCGCGGGACGGCGGCCCTCAGGCCTCAACGCCTCAGGCCCGCCGCCCGTTCCCAGCGGCTCAGGCCCGGCGCCCGGGACCCCGGGCCCCGGACCCCGCCGTCCCGCACCAGCGGCTCAGACCCGGAGGCACGGCCCCGGCGTCTCAGGCCTCGGCGGGCTGGCGGACGTGGGCGTTCACCCAGTCGACGATGGAGGCCGTCGTCGCACCCGGGGTGAAGATCTCCGCGACGCCCTTCTCCTTCAGCGGAGCGATGTCCGCCTCGGGGATGATGCCTCCGCCGAACACCTTGATGTCCTCCGCCTCGCGCTCCTTCAGCAGCTCGATGACCTTGGCGAAGAGCGTGTTGTGCGCACCGGAGAGGATCGAGAGGCCGATGGCGTCGGCGTCCTCCTGGATCGCCGTGTCCACGATCTGCTCGGGAGTCTGGTGGAGCCCTGTGTAGATGACCTCCATACCCGCGTCCCGCAGTGCCCGCGCGATCACCTTGGCCCCGCGGTCATGGCCGTCGAGGCCCGGCTTGGCGACCACCACACGGATCGGACCGGTCACACCCATCAATGCCTCCACATGCGTTTCCCGTGCCCGGAGGGCCGGTGATGTGAACGAACGTTATCCACAGCATCCCGCACGCCGTCGTTTCGCGGTGGACCGGGAGGGGGAAATCACACAGTGGGACATGTTCGCCGGCGTCGTTCCCTGCCTGGCGGCCCACCGGCCGCGCGGGGAGCGCCGCCAGGGAGCCGCAGCGAGGTCGCCGTACCACCGCGCCGTCAGCCGCACGGCACGGTGGTACGGCCCCCGGTGGTGTCAGGGCCGCCGGGGTCGCCTCGGCAGCGACCCCCGTGAGGGCGTACGGGGAAGGGGCCGCCTCCCCGGATGCCGGTGCAGGAGGTCGGCCATGAGGGTCCTGCCGTTCCTACCCCTACTGCCCCACAGGCCGTGCGCGAGGCCCGCCTGGCTGTCCTCGACGCTGATCAGAGCCACCGCGCTCGAGCTGGCGATCCTCGCCGGGCACGTGCTCATCTACCCGTCCGGGCTCACCCCGGAGCGCAGGACGCCCGCGCCCCGCCCTGGCACCGACGCCGAAACGGGCGCGCCCACCCACGGGACGCTCCAGGGGAGCCGGGGACCCCGGGGCGCCACGGGCGCGCCCACCCACGCCACCACCGGATCAGGCGCGGGCGAGCGCACCGGCCGGGGCGCGCGCACGGGTAGCGACCCAGGTCCGGACGCGCCTGCCTCCCCGGGTCCGACCCCGCCCCCACCCTCAGCCCCGGGCGCGGCATCGACGGCAACCGCCGGATCCGGCACCGGCACGAGTACCAATGCCAGCACGGGCACCAGCACCGGCACCGGCACGGGCACCGCCGCACCGGTGGGATCCCGGCGCGGTTCCGGCCGCGTCCCCCGTTCGGCGGACACCAACGCGTTCCCCGACGCCTCCGGCGACCGCCCGCCCGTCGTCCTCCTGCACGGCTTCATCGACAACCGTTCCGTGTTCGTCCTGCTCCGCCGCTCCCTGGCGCGGCACGGCTGGCGCCACCTGGAGTCCCTCAACTACTCGCCGCTGACCTGCGACATCCGCACGGCGGCCGAGCTGCTCGGCCGCCACGTGGAGGAGATCTGCGTCCGCACCGGGCACCGTGAGATCGACATCGTCGGCCACAGCCTCGGCGGCCTCATCGCGCGTTACTACGTGCAGCGGCTCGGCGGGGACCGGCGGGTCCGCACGCTCGTCACCCTGGGCACCCCGCACAGCGGCACGGCGGCCGTCCCGCCGGCCGGAGCGCATCCGATCGTCCGCCAGATGCGCGGCGGCTCCGACCTGATCGAGGAGCTGCGCCGGCCCGCTCCGGGCTGCCGCACCAGGTTCGTCAGCTTCTGGAGCGAGCTGGACCGGATGATGCTGCCCGTCGAGACGGCCTGCGTGGACCATCCCGACCTCGACGCCGTCAATGTGCGCGTCACCGGCATCGGCCACCTCGCCCTGCCCGTGCATCCTGCGGTCACCTCCGCGATCCGCCGGGCCCTGGAGTCCGACGGTACGGCCGCCGGGGCGCCAGGAGCCGCCTCCGTCGCGTGAGTTCACGCCACTGAAGCGCCTCAAACCCCTTTCGAATAGAACGAATTTCGAACATAGGGCCAAGGCTGGCCGCCCGCTCCACCGAAAGGAGGCCGATTGCCCGTTTCCTGAGGAGCCGGAGGCCGCCGAAGATTGTCGTCCTCAGGTACCGCCGGGTACAGTCGCGGCCACTGCTCACCCCGGGATCCCCCCACCGGTCCCCGGAACAGGTCCTGCTGCCGAGGCGAGAGAGAAGTTGGTGAACGACCAGCACCCCCACGCCGGGTATGCCGGATACGACAGCCGGTCCACCGGCGGTTTCGACACCGACCCGCTCTTCGGATCCCTTCCCGTTCAGCACGAGAGCAATCACGAGACGACGTACGGCGGCGGTTACGCCCCGGCGTACGACACCGGGTACGGCAGCGGTTACGACACCGGCTCCTGGGACACCGGAGCGCACCAACAGGCCTCGTACGACGCCTATGCCACCCAGCCCCACCCGCAGGCGCCCCAGGGGTACGACACCACCGCCGCGTGGACGCCCGAGGCGGGCATCCCGGCCCAGGGCCCGGACGCGACCGGCCAGTGGGACACCTCCGGCTGGGACCACACCGGCCAGGCGGGCCAGTGGTCGGCGGGTGACACCGGGGCCTTCCCCACCACCACGTTCGACACCACGGCCTACGCGACGGGCACGTTCAGCGCCCCCGCCTTCGAGACGGCCGGGTACGAGAGCTACGCGGCGGCCGAGACCGGCACCTACGACGCGACCGCCTGGAACACCGGCGCCACGCCCGAGAACGCCGCGTACGCGCCCGAACAGATGTCGTATGCCGCGCACGAACACCAGTCGGTGGCCTACGAGTCGTACGAAACGTCCGAGTTCGCCCCGCACGGCGGTGTCGGCTCCCCCGACCTGCACGACATCCACACACTCCACGACTCCGCCGGTTCCCACGCTCCCTCGGGAGCGGACGCGGACGAGGCGGCACGGGCGGACACGTACGCGGAGACCGACACCTACGGGGACGGACCCGCGCGGACGGACGCGTACGACTCCTACGACGAGGTCCCGGAGGCCGAGGCCACCACGACGATGCCGGATCTCGTCGACGTGACCCCGGAACCCGCGTTCGTGGCGGACTCCGCGCGCCCCGTGGGCCGTTCGGCCGCCCCGCGCGGTGGCGGCCGGGGCCGGCGCCGTACGCCCGCGAAGCGTTCCGCGCTCCTCACCGTCGCCGTCCCCTCCGCGTGCGTGATGAGTGTCGCGGGCATCGCCGCCGCCTCGGTGGGCGGCGTCGGCGGGGGCGAGGAGACGAAGGACGACACCACGTCCCTGGCGGCCGCCGAGACGGTCAGGACGGCCGTGGCGAACAACAAGCTCGACACCCAGCTCGCCAACCTCAGCGCGGACGCCGAGAACTTCGCCGACCGCGCCAGCCGTACCCAGGAGCGCATCGACCTGAAGGAACGCCAGGTCGCCGAGAAGAAGAAGCGCGAGGAGGAGGCCGCGCGCCGCGAGGCCGCGCGCCCGAAGTTCGTCCTGCCCGTGAAGCAGCACGGCCTCAGCGCCACGTACGGCCAGGCCGGGGTGAACTGGATGTCCGTGCACACGGGCATCGACTTCCCCGTCTCGTACGGCACGCCCGTGATGGCGGCGACGGACGGCACCGTCCGCACCCAGTGGAACAGCGCCTACGGGAACATGGCCATCGTCACCGCGGCCGACGGCACGGAGACCTGGTACTGCCACCTCAGCACCACGAAGATCCGCTCCGGCTCGGTCAAGGCCGGCGACGTCATCGCCTACTCGGGGAACTCCGGCAACTCCACCGGTCCGCACCTGCACTTCGAGGTGCGCCCCGGCGGCGGCGCGGCGATCGACCCGATGCCCTGGCTCCGCAGCCACGGCGTCAACCCGTACTGAGGCCGACGGTCACCGAGGGCGGTGGGCGCGGGGGCCGGAGCCCCCGCCCCCCCCCCACCCGCGCCACACC